>DATLQE010000350.1:0-2121 GCA_035535335.1 Lapillicoccus sp.
CCCCGCACCGGGTAGACCATGGTCACGTCGTCCGCGACGAGCTGGAAGACGTCGCGGTCGCCGGAGACGATGACCACCTCCATCTCCTTCGCCGTGGCCTGGGTGGTCAGGGTGGCGATGATGTCGTCGGCCTCGTAGCCCGGTGCCTCGACGTAGCGGATCCGCAGGGCGTCGAGGACCTCGTGGATGAGGGGGATCTGGCCGGAGAACTCCGTCGGGGTGCTGCTGCGGCCGGCCTTGTACTCCGCATACTCCTCGAGGCGGAAGGTCTGCCGGGACAGGTCGAAGCACACCCCGACATGGGTGGGCTCCTCGTCGCGGAGCATGTTGATGAGCATCGAGGTGAAGCCGTAGACGGCGTTGGTCGTCTGCCCCGTCTTGGTGGAGAAGTTCTCCGCTGGGAGGGCGTAGAACGCGCGGTATGCCAGCGAGTGGCCGTCGAGGAGCAGGAGCCGGTTCGCGGGTGCCACGACGCTCACCCTAGGCCCGGGCACCGACACGGCCGTGCCGCCCCGGAGCGGTCCTCAGGAGTGCAGCTCAGGCGTCGGCGGCGCGGGTGGCGGTGCTCTGCCGCACGGCCCGGAACCGCTGGGACCGGCGGCGCTGGATGACCTCCTCGAGACCGACCCGGTGCAGGACCGGCGCCTCCCCGGAGGCCGCGAGCTTGCGGTGCAGGGCGGCCGGCGTGGTCACGCGACGGACCACCGTCGGCGAGAACCCGAGCCGGGCGAAGAACCGGTTCGCGTCACGGACCTGCGACGGGACATGGCTCACGATCGCCTCGGCACCCACCCGGTCGGCGTGGGACGCCGCCGCGGCGAGGAGCTGACGGGCCACGCCGTGACGGCGCCAGCGGGCGGAGACGAAGAGCTGGTCGATGGACGTGCACGTCGAGTCGGTGAGGGGTCCGGCAAGGCTGTCCTTGAGGACCAGGTAGCCCACGGCGGAGTCGTCGACGATGGCCAGAAAGGCGGTCACGTCTGGTCGCTGCAGCGCGGTCGTCAACGCGTGGAGCGAGACGACCCGCAGGGCGGCCTCGGAACCACCACCGGATTCCGCCCGATTCTCCATCCACAGGTCCACCAGGTCCCCCTGGTGTTCCTCGTCGACCAGCCGCACGCTGACCTGGGGACGTGACACGCAAGCCTCCTGATTGCAGCACAACGCCGATGACGCCGATGACACGTGCATGGCCGCTGTTTCCCCGCAGGCGACCGGACTCCGTGACGACTGCTCGACTCTAGGGGGGAGGGCGTCCGGGTGGAAGGGGCAGCCCCGAAAATGACCGCGCGAGGTGGTGGCCGGTGTCTGCCTGCGCCCGGTTGGCGCTCGGACGAGTGGTTTGCGTGGACCGTCAACGGTGCGAATCCGGTTGGCCCATAGGGTGACGCGGTGCGCGCGGCGTTCCCCGGGCTCGGGACGGTCATCAACGTGGTGGCGGTCGTGGTGGGCGCTCTCGTGGGGATGGCCATCGGCCACCGGCTCCCCGAACGGACGCGGTCCGTCGTCACCGACGGCCTCGGGCTGGTCACCCTCCTCGTGGCCGGATTGTCCTGCGTGAGTGTCACCGACCGGTCCCTGTCGGACGCCGTCGGACCGGGGGCGCCGGTTCTCGTCGTGCTCGGCTCGTTGCTGGTCGGCGGGGTCGTCGGTTCCCTGCTGCGGATCGAGGAGCGGCTTTCCGGGCTGGCCGGCGGGATCCAGAGCTGGGTGGCTCGCCGGTCGCGGGCGCGTGCTACGGGGAGCCACGACGCGGAGACCTTGGACGAGGCACACGCCGCCCGCGAGCGGTTCATCGAAGGGTGGCTCACCGCATCCCTGCTCTTCTGCGTCGGCCCGTTGACGATCCTCGGGAGCCTCTCCGACGGGCTGGGCCGCGGCATCGAGCAGCTCACGCTCAAGTCGGTGCTCGACGGGTTCGCGGCGCTGGCGTTCGCGTCGACGTTCGGGATCGGGGTGCTCCTGTCCGCGGTGTCGGTGGCGGTGATCCAGGGGCTGCTGACCGTGGTGGGCGTGTTGTTGGGCTCCGTCCTGCCCGAGGCGCACATCGCGGCCCTCACGGCGACCGGCGGACTCATGCTCGCCGGCATCGGCTTGCGGTTGCTGCGCATCCGCGAGGTG
>DATLQE010000351.1:0-2349 GCA_035535335.1 Lapillicoccus sp.
GGACGAGGCGGCCGACCCGCCGACCCTGGTCTGCCAGGTCGGCTCGACGCAGCTGAAGTACCAGCTGCGGGCCATCGACGACCTGCATGCGTGGCTCGTCGCGCAGGGCGACTGGGTCGACCTCGGCGCGGCCGACGAGCAGAAGCCCGCGCCTGAGGGGACCGTCGAGGGCTGGGGGCGGTCCGAGGAGAACCCGGTCGGGGGGTGGTACGGGCTGCGGAAGGGGTACCGGGGCCGGTTCGGGATGTATCTGCCGCCGTTGCTCGAGGCGCTCGGGAAGGCCGAGCTGACCCACGAGAAGCGGAACAACAAGGTCCGCGCCATTTCCTGAGCACACCGCGGGGCGTTGGCCCGCGGAATGGGCCTCAAACCAGCTCGGACGGCGACCAACGCCCCCCGGTGTGTACGGGGTGTGATCAGGAGGCCCGGATGAGGACGTTTCTGCCCGTCAGGTCGGGCGTCTTCGCGCCGCCGACGAGCACCGTCTGACCCTGCTTCACGTCGGCGATGGTCGGCGTCGTCGACCCCGACTTCGCCCGCTGGCGGACCTTGGTCTGGTCGTTGACCGCGAACGTCATCGACGTGCCGTCGGCGGACTTCACGGTGATCGACGTCGCCGACACGGTTTGGACCTGCCCGAGGATCCCCTCGTGGGTGATGTACGTGTTGGCGTCGCCCTTGGTCACCCACTCGGCGTGCTGGAAGTCCTTGATTTTGCCGAGGATCTGCTTGAGGCCCTCGTGGTCGGCCTTTGCCGCTGCCGCACCGTTCGCACCGGGCGAGACGGTCGGCGTCGGATCACCGACCGGGGCGACGGTGGCGAGCTCCGGACGGGCCGTGCCCTGCGCGGACGCGATCGCCATGCCGGCGCCTCCGGCGACGAGCGCGAGGGCGGCGACCCCGCCGAGAACGGTGGCCTTGGTCCACATGGCTGGCTCCTGGGGTTCGTGGGCGGTCGAAGCCGGCGTCAGCGACCGGCACCCCCCACGATGGAGCGCGCGTGTTCGAGGAACGTCAGCCTCTCGTGAACCTTCGGCGGTTGCTCCTCACCAGGGCAGCGGCAAGGACAGGTCGCGCTCGTCGCCGTCCGCCACCCAGCCGTCGTCGGTTCGGGTGTACCGCCGGGCGGGTCCGTTGGCCGCGAGATCGGCGACGGCGGCAACCAGCCGGTCGACGTGCTCGACGGTGTTGGTGAGGCCCAGGCTGACTCGGACGGCCGTGGCGGGGACGTCGCCCCACGGATCCTCGAGCAGCTCGTCGACGAGGATGTGCGCACAGAACTTGCCGTCCCGCACTCCGATGCCGTACTCCGCCGACAGGATCGTCGACACCAGCGAGGAATCGAGCCGGTCGATCGTGAAGGCCAGCACGGCGACCCGCTCGTGGTCGTCGCCGAAGATCGACCACGTGTCGACGCCGGGGATGACGTCCAGACCGGCCCGCAGCCGATCCGCCAACGCCGCCTCGTGCGCTTCGATCGCCTCGCGGTGCGCCGAGATCGCCGCGCACGCCGCGGCGATGGCGATGGCGCCGATGACGTTGGGGCTGCCACCCTCGTGCCGCGCTGCCCCGGTCGCCCACGCGGCCCCGTCGGTCGTCACGCGCGAGGTCGCACCGCCACCCCGCAGGTAGGGCGCCGCCGTGTCCAGCCAGTCCCGGCGTCCCGCGAGGACGCCCGCCCCGAACGGCGCATACAGCTTGTGGCCGGAGAACACGACGTAGTCGATGCCCGTAGCGGTGATGTCGACCGCCCGATGCGGCGCCAGCTGGGCGGCGTCCACGAGGACCCGGGCCCGGAAGCGCTGCGCCACCGCGACGACGTCGGCGAGCGGCCACAGCTCGCCGGTGACGTTGGACGCGCCGGCGACGACGACGAGCCGGTGGGAAGCCACTGATGCGGCCAACGCCGTCTCGAGGTCCTCGAGCGCGTGCTCGACGCTCGACGGCACGGGCAGGGTGGTCACCTGCGCGCCCCGGGCCAGCTGCCAGGGAAGCAGCGTCGAATGGTGCTCGGTCTCGAAGACGAACACCTCGGTGCCCCACGGCTGGCTCCGGGCGAGCAGGTTGGTCGAGTCGGTCGTGTTGCGGGTGAAGAGAACGAGGTCGTCCTCACGCGCCCCCACGAACCGGGCGACCTCGTGGCGCGCCTCCTCGTACCACGCCGAGGTGACGCGACTCGCATACCCGTTGCCGCGGTGGACGGAGGAATACGTCTGCAGCGCGGTGTCGACGGCGGCCTTGACGCTGACCAGGGCGGGCGTGGACGCCGCGTGGTCGAGGTTCGCGTACTCGACCTCTCCGGTCAGCGTCGGCACGCGCAATCCGGCGCCGACGACTGCGGGCAGGTCA
>DATLQE010000352.1:0-4315 GCA_035535335.1 Lapillicoccus sp.
ACGAAGGCGGGACCGGCCCTGGCCAACCCGTCGTGGTCGGCCCTGGCCGCCGGAGACGGCAGCATCCCGATCCGGTTGCCCGACCCCGAGACGACGACGAGCGGTCGGCTGGTCCTCCTCAGTGCCCCGACCGCCCTCGGCGACAGCCCGACGACGCGGATCGCGCTCGGGCGCACCCTGTTGGCCTGGTCGCACTCACCGATGCCGGCGGAGTCGGACCTCTTCGCGGCGGCCCGGACGGACAAGGCGGCCATCTTCCCGACGTCCGAGCAGGCGGTGGCGGCCGACCTGCGCCAGAACCCCGGAGCCGTCAACGCGATCGTGCCCAAGGAGGGGACCGGGCGGTACGACTACGCCCTGGTGACCGCGGCCAACACCCCGGACGCGTCAACCGCAGCGCTCAACGCCCTGCGGTCCCAGCTGACCAGCGATGCCGGCAAGGCGGCGCTCACCGCCGCCGGGTTCCGCCTGCCCGGATCCGACGCCAACGGTCCGAACGTTCCCGGCATGCCGAGCGGTGCCGTCACCTACCTGCCGGAGCCCAGCACCCTGCAGCAGGCCGCACTGACCAAGACCTGGCGCGGCGTCAAGACCGAGGCGCGGATGCTCGCCCTCATCGACACCTCGGGCTCGATGAAGGAGCGCGAGGGTGACAAGACCCGGATGGCCCTCGCGGGTGAGGCGGCCCAGACCGCGGTGTCGATCTTCCCCAACACCTCACAGCTGGGGCTGTGGGCGTTCGGCCTCGACCGCGGCGGTCCCGGACAGGACTGGCGCGAAGTCCTCCCGGTCCGGCCGCTCGACGAGGCCGTCGACGGCAAGCCGCAGCGGCAGCTGCTCGGTGAGGCGATCCCGGCACTGGTGGGCAGCGCCTCCGGAGGCACCGGGCTCTACGACAGCCTCCTGGCCGCATACCAGCAGATGCAATCCTCGTATGCGCCGGACCGGGTCAATTCGGTCATCCTCCTCACCGACGGCCGCAACGAGGACCCGACCGGCATCACCCTCGAGCAGCTCCTGGCCAAGATCAACGCGATCAAGGACCCGAACAAGCCGGTGGTCATCGTCACCGTCGGCATGGGTCAGGGCGTGGACACCGCTGCCCTCTCGGCCGTCTCGGCGGTGACCGGCGGCAAGACGTATGTCGCCTCGAACCCTCAGGACATCAAGCAGGTGTTCATCGACGCATTACTGTCCCGAGACTGCTCGGGATCGGGCTGCACCTCGCGCTGACCTGACGACAGGAATCACCTCCCGCGGATCTCGGCCAGGACAGCGTGTTGGAAAGCTCGCGCGGCCTCGCCCGACGGCGGTGTGCCGGGGCCGAGGCGCGCAGCCACCGCGGCCTCGACGACGGCAGCGGGCTCGTACCCGGAGCAGAGCAGCCGCTGCCCGGCCGCCACCTTGCTGAGCCACTCGCTGCTGCGGAACCGGACCAGGGACCGGCACGCGCCGAGTACCGCGTCGACCGGGTCGGCCGGCTGACGCAGCCACCAGGTGAGGGCCTCCACGAGCAGGATCCGAAGGTCCTCGGCCATCAGGTCCGCGAACACGTCACTCGCCGGCGGCCCGAGGAGGGCGCCGTGGCTCGCGCTGAGGATGCTGCGGTCCAGCCCGTACCAGAAGAGACCATCGGCCACGGGTCGGTCGGCCGGACGGTAGGTGGCGCGAAACGGCATCCGGGGCCCGGTGTTGAGCTCGACCTCGAAGGCCGGATCGGGCGTTCCCGACCCGGCGGCAGCCCGCGTGTAGACGACGAGCTCGAGCCCGCGTGCGGGGACGGCGAACGCCTCGTGGCGCAGGGCGGCAACCAGCTCCCGCTTCTCCGCCTCGGCGAAGGGCTCCGCCGCGAGGAGGGCGACGTCGATGTCGCTCCGTCCCGGCTGGAACGCGTCGAGCGCGATCGAGCCGGCCGCATACGCACCGAAAAGGTTCGGTCCGAGGATGCCTTGGGTACGGGCGACGAGCGCGGCGAGGTAGGCGTCCGGCCCGATCATGCCCGCATGCTAGGTGTCGCGACCGGGTCAGAGGTCCTCGAACCGGACCCGGTCACCGACCTGGCCGTCGTACTCGGGGAAGGTGATCCGGCCGGCCGAGACGCACCAGCGGGCGATGTCGACCCGGAACCGCCCGGCCCGCACCGCCGGATCGGACTCGGCCAGCCGCCGGGCCTCGTCGACGTCGACGGTGTAGACCGACATCCCCCGCAGCGTCGGGTCGGACTGGTCGCGCAGCGGACCGTTCGCGGCGATGATGCCCTGCTGCCCGAGTCGGGCGAGGTGCGCCAGGTGGGCGTGATGGAGCGCCGTCGACGCCTCCTCGTCCAGCTCTGGTGGGTTGTCGCCGCGGCGCAGGTAGACGATGGTGCGCACGTCGAACTCAGCCGGGACACCCGGGGGCCGTTCCATAGCGGTGAGCGTAAGCGGGCCGCGCCGGGCCGCGGAGCGGCTGATCGGCGCCGGCGGCGTGGTCGCCCACTGGGCGGCGAAGGGCTGGCTGCGACCCGGGCTGTCGACCGAGCGGGCGCGAGACGTCGTCTGGATGCTGACGTCGCCTGCGGTCTACGCCATCTCGATCGACCGCGGCTGGACGACGCGCGACTACCGCGACGGGCTCGCCGGGGCGGTCCTGTCCCGGGTCCTGTCGGACGTGTCAGGCTGACGTGTGCCGACGCTGCCGCCGCCCCTGACCGTGGTCCGCCCTGGGGAAGGCCGGACCGGAGACCTGGGCACCATCACCGTGGACTTCAAGCTCTCTGGTGCCGACACCGGCGGGACTCTCGCGGTCGTCGAGCACGGCTTCCCGCCCGGCGCGCTGGTGCCCCCGCACATCCACACCCGGGAGGACGAGTTCTCGATCGTGACCCAGGGCCAGATCGGCTTCCGTTCCGGCGACCGTGAGGCGGTCCTCGGGCCCGGCGGCTACATCACCAAACCGCGCGGGGAGGCCCACGCGATGTGGAATGCCGGTCCCGAGCCGGCTCGGATGATCGAGCTCATCAGCCCGGCCGGGTTCGACCTCTTCTTCCGGGCCGTGGTGGAGGTGCTGGAGTCCGGCGATGTCGACCCCGAGCGGGGAGCACAGCTCGCCGCCGACTACGGCCTGTCCTTCGTCGAGACGCCGTGGCTGGCCGACGTCGTCCGCCGGTTCGACCTCCCGGGCTAGGGGAGGTGGCGCCCGGCGAGGAGCCCGCCGTCGACCGGCAGCAGCACGCCGGTCACCCAGGCGGCGTCGGAGGAGGCGAGGTATGCGACAGCCGCGGCGATGTCCTCCGGCTCACCGACCCGGCCGAGCGGGTACAGCGGGGCCATCCGGTCGGCACCGCCGGGCTGGCCGTCCCAGACCCGGGTTCGGACCGTCCCTGGGGCGATCGCGTTGACTCGGACGCCGGCGGGGCCTAGCGAGACGGCGAGGTTCTGGGTCAGGGACCCGAGACCGGCCTTGGCACTGGAGTACGGCTCACTGCCGATACCGGTCAGGGCGTTGACCGAGCTGATCATGACGACGGACGGGTTCCGGTCGCTGCGCCGGAGATGGGGGATGGCGGCGCGGCAGACGCGGACCGTGCCGAGGAGGTTGAGGTCCCACAACGCGCGCCACACGTCGTCGTCGGTGTGCTCGATGTCGTCGTGCGGGATATCGCCGCCGGCCACGGCGACGAGGACGTCGAGGCGGGTGGCCTGCCGGACGATGTCAGCCACGGCGTCGTCCACCGCGGTCCGGTCGGTGACGTCCATGCGGACGGCGAGGTGGCCCTCCGTTCCGTATGCGTCCGAGAGCTCCATGGCGGTGGCCTGCGCGGCCGGGCCGTCGATGTCGGCGACGGCAACGCGCGCTCCTTCGGCCGCCAGCCGGTGGGCGCAGGCTCGGCCGATGCCGGCGCCGCCGCCGGTCACCAGCGCGACCGAACCGGCGAACCGCCGACAATCACCCGTCATCGCCAGCCCGCCGCACGCCAGCCGGCATCCGGGCGTTCTTCGACGTCGTGGCCGGTCCGCATCCGCTCGCCTCCCTCGTCGGAGGTCCGCCTCCGGGTCCCGTCGCGATGTGCCTCCGCACGGTACAGCGACCCAAACCTCGCCAGGGGGCCGCACTACTCTTCGTGGCGTGATCGCCGGCACCGTTGGAGGTGCTCGAGGATCGTGGGCCGTCGGCGCTGGTAACGCTCGAAGGCCTCGCCGAACTCGCGGGCGAGATCCTCGTCCTCGCGCGTGACGAGGTGATGCTCGGCGGCGAGAGCCGCCGGGAGAGTGACGCATACCCAGCAGGAGCGCCGGAGGAGGCCGACCCCCAGGTGCACCAGGCTCCAGCCCAC
>DATLQE010000353.1:0-3357 GCA_035535335.1 Lapillicoccus sp.
ACGCGCTGGCCCTTGAGGTCGGACAGGGTCACGTCCTCGCCCTTGTCGTTCGTCAGCGTGAAGTCGGGCGCCGGGTCCCCGGGCTTGAGTGTCGTCGTCACGATGCCCAACCTAGCCGCGGCGGCTGCGGGGCGGCATACCCGGTATGCGTTGGGCCGTACGCGCACCGCCCGGCCGAGAGTGCGGAAGGCGGGACTCGAACCCGCACGCCGAGGCACAGGAACCTAAATCCTGCGTGTCTGCCAGTTCCACCACTTCCGCGATAGCGGAGATTCAATACTTCCGCAGAGCGGACATTCAATACTTCCGCGCGCTGGCCAGTCTACGAAGCCGGCCGTTAGGACACCTCGACCTGCACCGTGTGCCAGCCGCTGGCGCCGTCGGGGGCCGGCGGAGCCTTCTTCTCGGTCTGCGTCTGTCCGGTGGCGTCGGTGGCGCGAACCCGGATCTCGTGACTGCCCGGCGTGGCCGCCCACATGAGGACCCACTGCCGCCAGGCGTCGACGGTCGGCTCGGCGGCCAGCGTCGCCTCCTGCCACGGCCCGTCGTCGACCTGCACCTCGACCTTGGCGATGCCCCGGTGCTGGGCCCAGGCCACGCCGGCAACGGCAACGGTCCCGGCCTTGACACCCCGCCCTGGCCGGGGCACGTCGATGCGCGACGCGGTCTTGATCGGCCCCTTGGCCGACCAGCCGCGCGGCGTCCAGTACCCCTCGTCGTTGGCGAACCGCGTGACCTTCAGCTCGGTCACCCACTTCGTCGCCGACACGTAGCCGTAGAGCCCCGGGACCACCAGTCGCGCGGGGAACCCGTGTTCGAAGGGCAGCGGCTGCCCGTTCATCGCGACGGCGACGAGCGCATTCCGGTCGTCGGTCAGCGCTTCGAGGGGCGTCCCCGCGGTGAACCCGTCGCTGCTCCGCGACAGGACCATGTCGGCACCGGCCTTGGGCCGCGCCATGGCCAACAGGTTCCGGACCGGCCACCCGGTCCACATCGCGTTGCCCGCCAGGTCTCCCCCGACTTCGTTGGAGACGCAGGTCAGCGTCACGAGGTGCTGCTCGAGCGGCTGCTTCAGCAGTGTCGCCCAGTCGATCGTGACCTCCTCCTCGACCTCTCCCCACACCCGTAGCGACCACGACGCGGTGTCGAGCTGAGGGACGACGAAGGCGGTGTCGATCCGGTAGAAGTCCTCGTTGGGGACGACGAACGGCGTGACGCCCTGGACACCGACGGACGCCCCGTCCACCGACGGCGTCAGCGTCGGGGTCGGGATGGCGGCGTCGGCCCGCGACGTTCGCGCTGTCCCGCGGCCGCCGTCGATCTGGAGGCCCACCAGAGCGGCCAGCGCCGCCCCTCCGCCGGCGACGACCCGCCTGCGGGTGGGTGAGCTCACGCTCCTGGTGTCTGCGTCATTGGGACTGGGCCGGAGCCGGCCCAGCGTCCAGACGCCGGCCACCGTGCCGATCAGGGTCGGAAGGACGTCGGCAGCCGTGGCGTCGGGCCTGGAGTAGACGGCGACCATCCCGAGGAGACCGACCGCTCCCAGCAGCGTCGCGGCCGGGAGACGATGTCGACGGGCCAGGACGCCGATGCCGGCGCAGACCGCAAAGAGCACGACGGCCATGCCCGCCGAGAGCGCCAGCTTGTCGTTGGTGCCGAACGTCGCCACCGCAAAGTCCTTGAGCCACGGCGGAGTCCGGTCGATGAACGCCCCGGCGACGGCCGGGATGGGCGAGGGCGTACCTCCGGCCAGTCCCAGCCACGCGAGGACGCCGGCCAGCAGCGTCCCCACCCCGATGGCGACTGCGCCGGCGAGGACGCCGTCGAGAGCCGCCCACCACAGCGACCGGGCGGGCGCCGGCTTCTCGGCCCCCTGCTCGGTCACGCGCGGACGGACGTCGGTCATTCGGTGAGCCGCTTCCTCAGCATCGGCGCGAGCTCGCGGAACGCGCGGCCACGGTGCGAGATCGCGTTCTTCTCGTCGTCCCTGTATTCGGCCAGCGTGCGCACGTCACCGTCGACCAGGAAGATTGGGTCGTAGCCGAAACCGTTGTCACCACGGGGTTCTCGAGTCAGCGACCCGTGAACCCGGCCCTCGGTCGACTCGACCGTCCCGTCCGGGAGAGCGAGGACGGCCGCGCAGACGAACGCCGCGGCACGGTGCTGCTCGCCCACGTCGGCCACCTGCTCCAGCAGCAGCCGCACGTTCGCTCGGTCCCGATCCGCCCGCGCGAGGTCGCGCCCACCGGTCGTCCCGGACCACCGCGCGCTGAACACTCCAGGGCAGCCGCCCAGGACGTCGACGGCGAGACCGGAGTCGTCGGCGACCGCGGGCATACCCGTCGCCTCCATGAGGGCGACCGCCTTGAGGCGCGCGTTGCCCTCGAAGGTGACCTCGGTCTCGGGGACGTCGGGACCACCGACCTCCGCGGCGCTGACGATGTCGAGGTCGAGCTCGTCGACGAGGTCGGCGAGGATCTGGCGCAGCTCGAACACCTTGTGCTCGTTGCGCGTCGCCAGCACCAGCCGGCGCGCCATCAGGTGCGCTCCCGGGCGGGCGCCTCGAGCACCGCCTGCTGGGCGGCGGTGAGGTCGGCGCACCCCTTGGTGGCCAGGTCCAGCAGCCGGCCGAGGAGGTCGCGGTCGAACGGCTCCGCCTCGGCGGTTCCCTGCACCTCGACGAACCGGCCGTCGCCGGTCATGACGACGTTCATGTCGGTGTCGGCGGTGGAGTCCTCCGGGTAGTCGAGGTCGAGGACCGGTTCTCCCTCGACGACGCCCACGCTGACCGCGGCCACCGAACCGGTCAGCGGCTGGGCGCCGGCCTTCAGCAGCCCCCGCCGGCGGGCGTCCTCGACCGCGTCGACGAGAGCGACGTACGCGCCGGTGATGGCGGCCGTCCGCGTCCCGCCGTCGGCCTGGAGCACGTCGCAGTCGAGCACGATGGTGTTCTCGCCCAACGCTTTCGTGTCGACGACGGCCCGCAGCGAGCGGCCCACGAGGCGGGAGATCTCGTGGGTGCGACCACCGATGCGCCCCTTCACCGACTCCCGGTCGGAGCGGGTGTTCGTCGCGCGCGGCAGCATCGCGTATTCCGCGGTCACCCATCCCGTGCCACCGCCCTTGAGCCAGCGCGGAACTCCTTCGGTGAAGGACGCGGCGCACAGCACCCGCGTCCGCCCGAACTCGACGAGCACGCTGCCTTCGGCGTGGTCGAGCCAGTTCCGCGTGATCCGGACCTCGCGCGTCTGGTCGGGTGAACGGCCGTCATGGCGAGCGCGCGGCGCGCGGGAAGGCGTGGTGGAGTCGGTCATGGCCGCAAGGCTAACCACGCCATCAGGCTACGTCGGCCGCCGG
>DATLQE010000354.1:0-2472 GCA_035535335.1 Lapillicoccus sp.
ATCGCCGGCGTCCGTCGTGGCGGGACGGTGTCGCTGCTCGGCGTCTACGGCGGGATGGCCGACCCGATGCCGATGATGGAGCTGTTCGACAAGCAGATCGCCCTGCGGATGGGACAGGCCAACGTCCACCGCTGGAGCGACGGACTGCTCGAGCTGCTCAAGCAGTCCGAGGACGTGTTCGACGTCGAGGGGCTGGCGACCCACCACCTCGACCTGGAGGCCGCACCCGACGCCTACGAGATGTTCAAGGAGAAGCGGGACGGCTGCATCAAGGTCGTGTTGAAGCCGGCCGCCTGAGCGGTCGGCCTACCGCCCGTCGGCGTCGACGTGGACTCGCCGTCCGGTCACCGAGGTCGGGTCGATCCGGAGCAGCCACGGCTTGGCTCCCGACTGCCACGGGTCGAGTCGAGCGGACTTCAGGGCGGCTACCGCGTCGACCTCCTCGACCGGACGAGCCACCCCCTTGACGACGACGCTCCATGCGCTGCCGTCCTGCGCCGTGTACCCGTCCGCCTCGAAGGCGACGACGTGGTCGCGCGCCGCGGCCAGCTTCGGCCCCGCGGCGGTGCGGAACAGGATGCCGCCGTGGTCGACAACGTAGTTGACGGGAAAGATGTCCGGCTCGCCACCCCGGACGACGGCTAGGCGGCCGACCGGCGAGTCGTCCAGCAGCCGCCAGCAGGCGTCGGTGGTCAGGACCTCAGTGTTAGCGGAGACGAGAGTGCTCATTCCTTCACGATGGACGCGTCGGCCTGAGCCGGGCAGGGCCGAAGGTCCCGGAGGTCCTCCTTCGTGGCTCGTCAGTCGCGAGGAGCCCCGGGCTGCCGGCTGGCGTCGATGACGCGGTTGAGCACGTCGCGCAGCTGCTCGAGCTCGGCGAGGCTCATGTCCAGCCGGTCGAGGATGGCGGGGGGTATGCGTTCGGCCCGGGCCCGCGTGCGCCGGCCCTTGGCGGTCAGCGACACGGCGAGCGCGCGCTCGTCCCGCGGGTCGCGCTGCCGGGTGACCATCCCGCCGGCCTCCAGGCGCTTGAGCAGTGGCGAGAGCGTGGCGGGCTCGAGGCTGAGCCGCCGTCCCAGCTCGGTCACGGTCAGCGGGCTCTCCTCCCAGAGCGCGAGCATGACGAGGTACTGCGGGTGCGTCAGTCCCATCGGCTCCAGAAGCGGTCGATAGAGACCGATGACGTTCCGCGAGGCCACCGCCAGGGCGAAGCACACCTGACGGTCGAGGGCGAGCAGGTCGTCGGGCACGGTCACGGCGGAGGCGGACGGCGACGGGGGCACGTCGTCATGATAGCGAGGATCCGTTATAGTTAGTACCCTAATGGTGAGTGAACGAAGGATGTGGACGTCACGTGACGAGAGCTGAATCAGAGGGTCTGTCCCTCGGCTACCGGATCTTCTACCGGATCCGTTACCTCGGACTGCACCTGTTCGGTCCGGCTCAGCTGGGCGACGCCGAGGACCCGCACGCGCGCCTGAAGCGGGAGCGGGAGCGCAAGGTCGCGGAGGCCCGGAGGGCGCGCTCGAAGCCATAGCGGTTTTCGCGTCCGGTCGAGGGCTTGCGCAGCCCAGCACCAGGGACCAAGGTCCTGGCTATATCAGTCGTCAACGGTCATCCTCGTCGGGTGAAGTGCGCGCGCACCGGTCCCGTGAGGCGGACCCCGACCGGCCGACCTGAGACGGGGGGACGATGGCGTCGCCAGCCAGCCAGCGAGGACATGGGTTGAGTCCCGGGGGCGTGGACGGGCCGGCGTCCGACGCGCTCCTCAAGGCGGGCCGCTTCTTCACGAGGTGGGACGAGACCGACGACGGCCGTGCCGTGTTCCGCGAGGGCGGACGAGCCGGCGACATCTTCTACCGGGACCGCTGGAGCCACGACAAGGTGGTCCGCTCCACCCACGGCGTGAACTGCACCGGCTCCTGCTCGTGGAAGGTCTACGTCAAGGACGGGATCATCACGTGGGAGACCCAGGAGACCGACTACCCCTCGGTCGGGCCGGACCGCCCGGAGTACGAGCCCCGCGGCTGCCCCCGCGGCGCCGCCTTCTCCTGGTACACGTACTCGCCGACGCGAGTGCGCTACCCGTACGTCCGAGGCGTGCTCCTCGAGATGTACCGCGAGGCCCGCAAGCGTCTCGGTGACCCGGTCCTCGCCTGGGGCGAGATCACGGCCGACCCCGAGAAGCGCCGCCGGTACCAGCAGGCCCGCGGCAAGGGCGGCCTGATCCGCGCGTCGTGGCAGGAGGCGGTCGAGATCGCCGCCGCCGCGCACGTCCACACCATCAAGACCTATGGGCCCGACCGGTGTGCCGGCTTCTCCCCGATCCCGGCGATGTCGATGGTGTCGCACTGCGTGGGCACGCGGTTCATCCAGCTCATCGGCGGGGTGATGACCTCGTTCTACGACTGGTACGCCGACCTGCCCGTCGCCAGCCCCCAGGTCTTCGGCGACCAGACCGACGTCCCCGAG
>DATLQE010000355.1:0-3629 GCA_035535335.1 Lapillicoccus sp.
TCATCCAAGGCTGACGGCGTTGTTCGGCTTCGGCGACTCGATATCTCGGCGACGCGTCGAAGACGCTGACGATCCGCCAGGTCATGTCCCGGCCGCGACGATCGCCGGACAGCGCGTCGCCGCGGTCCGCGATCGTCCTGATGGCCGGCTGGAGCTGCTCCGATCGTCCTACACACCATCGCCGGGCGCGGCGCCGCTGCATCTCCCGTATCCGCGCGCGGCGCTGGCGTTCATGGGTTGGCAGCCGCGACGTGGCCTCCTCAACCCGCTCGATGATGAGCGTCCGGGCAGCCCGTGGTGGAGGGCGGTGAACGAACGGCTGTTGCGCGACACCTGCGAGGCGCGCTTGCGCCTCCTCGGCCACCCGGGTCCGGCGTCGTCGCCCAGCGTCGAGCCGTCGGTCCGTTTCGCCCGTCAGCCATCACCTTGGACGTGGTACTTGGCCCACAACGTGACGATCGTCAGGGCGTACATCGACCATCGCGACCTTGCCGAGCGCGAGAACCGAGTCGAGCGCTTTTTCATCAACCTCATCCTGGTCCGCGTGCTGTACGCGCATGCCCTCGTCGCCGCGCCGCGGCTCGCACTGGCCTGGCTCGCGCCGATCGGCCGCTGGCTCGGCGATCCGAGGCTGGATATGACGGGCATGTTCCTCTCGGTGTCGCGGGTTCTGCCGCACCAGTATCCGCTGGCGGGTGAGCTCGACGACTACATCGCCAACGAGCACGCCTTGGGTCGGCTGCTCGACGTGGGCGTCATCGTGCCACGTCTCACCGAGCTCTACCGTTGGACGGCCGACGAGTTGCGGATTCCAGACGTCGCCCACCTCGTGAGCGATGCCACGCCGGTCTATGCGTGGGATCCCCACGATCGGAAACCGTGGGCGCCCCCACCGACACGCCTCGTACGCGCCGTCCGCCGGGCGCTGCCGCCACCACGTCGCCCTACGGCCTCCGCCAAGTAGTGCTGGTTGGGTGAGTCCATCTTTGCCAGCGATGTTCTGATGCGGTCAGAGCCGAACCGGTATGCGTACGTCGAAGGGGCTGTCTGGATCGAGGATCGAGAGCTCATGGATCGTCGCTCGATACAGCCGCAGCCGTGCCGCCTCGGTTACCCGATCGAGCCCCCATGCCTCGGCGCCCTGGCGCACGGACTTGCTCGAGAACACGGCCAGACCTTGCTCGACCGCAGCGGGGTCGGTCAGCTGCTCCGCGGCTGCGCTCATGTACACGCCCTGGCCCGTCCCCGGCGGTACGGTCGAGTCGAAAACGACCATGGCCACTTGCGGACGGACCGCGATGTTCTGTGAGTGCCGGGCGCCGGGAAAAGATACCCAGTAGAGCACCGCATAGTCGTGTATGGCGAACCACACCGGCGACGACCACGGCACTCCGTTGGCGTCTGCGGTCGCGAGGACGACGTAAGAGCTGGTGTCCAGGATTGCGCGGGCGATCTCCGCGTTGTTGCCACGTGTCCGACTGCGTCCGTGCCGCGACCCGGCGTCCATCAGTTCAGGACAGGGAACGTCAGGTGGGTGACCCGGTCGCCCTGGACGCAGACGGTCGGGTCGCCAAGCGGGACGTCCTCGACGGCGAGCTCCCCGAAGAAGGGGCGGCCCTTCCCCATGACGACGGGCACCAGGTCGACAGCGACCTCGTCGAGGAGCCCGAGCTCCAGACACTGCCGGGCGATGGTCCCGGCGGTGACCGCGATGATGCCGTCACCGGCGATCTCCCGCGCCCGCGTCACCGCGGCCTCGACCCCGTCGGTGACGAAGTGGAACGGGGCGCCGGGGTGCGCCTCGATCCAGTCGGTGGGGGCCTCGTGGGTGACGACCACGACGGGGACGTCCATCGTGTGCCGTCCGCCCCAGCCGTCTGTGAAGTCGAACAGCGTTCGCCCGCAGACGAGAGCACCCAGCGATGAGACCCACCGCCGCCAGTACTCGGCGCTCGGTGGACTCAAGCGGAAAGTCATGTGCTCCGTCGCGGTCGGGAACTCGACGTCCCCGTTCTGATACCAGTCGAACAGCCGGCCGATCGTGTTGTCGTCCTTGGCGATGTAGCCGTCCAGCGACATCGACGCCGACGCGATGACCTTGCCCATACGACCCTCCTTCGGTTGCCAGCGTGCGTTACAAACCGTGTGTTACAAACAAGGACCCGCGGTTCGGCGCAAAGTCATCGGCTCGGGTCCGGCAGGCCTGCATTGACCCTCTCGCCCTGCTCGCGGCTTCGGCCTCCGGTCAAATCGCGGGTGCGTCCTCCATCCGGGCTTGTCCCATCATCGGGCTGTGAGTGTTCTCATCCGGTTTGGCCGATCTTCTTCGGCCAGGTCCATGCGTAGAAGACGACGGCTGCGAGCAGGGCTGACTCGATGAGGCTGCCCAGGACGTAGTAGCTCCACTCACCGATGGTTGCGGCGACGATGCTGACCACATAGAGGGTGGCCAGGACGATGTTGAGGATCCGGTTGAGCCGCGGCGGCAGGACAAGAACGCAAAAGACCATCAGGCTGGGGATCACGACATAGGCGGTCGTCCCGAGGAGGAAGCTCCGGTTGACGGCGAAGCCAGCGACCTCTCCAGCCTCGACGGCGGCTCGGAAATCGGGACGATAAAGGCTGAACAGGTCGACGTAGGCGAAGACGAACAGCATCGACGCCCAGAGTGCGGAGATCTTGATCCGCACGTTCACGTGGGACGGTTCGAGTTTCGTTCCTGCGGCGCTCATGGGTGTCCTCTCAGCTCGGCTGATCAATTGACGACCTGCCGCATCAATGTCTCCTTACATGTGTAAGCCTGAGTGGTTTCACAGTAGGGCTGAGCATATGGATCGACCCTTGTTCCGCAAGCCGACGGCTCACGGTGACGCCGGCGGGTGGGTGTGCCGAGTCACTAGTCCCTAGGGCCAGGGCACTAGTCGCCGTATCGCGCAGTTGGGACAACGGTAGGAGGTCAGACATGACGAACGTCGATCTTGAGACCCGTTACCGCGCATACCTTGACGTTCTGAACGAACGACGCCTCGATGATCTTGTGCACTATGTGCAGGATGAGGTGTCGTATAACGGCGAGACGATGACGCGCCGTCAGTACCAGGACTTGATCGCCGCGGACATCGCTGCGATACCCGACCTCATCTTCGACGCACACATCATCGTCGCCAGCGACGATCAGCTGGCGTGCCGTCTCGTCTTCGACTGCACACCGCAGCACGAATTTCTCGGCTTCTCACCGAACGGTGAACGACTCTGCTTCGCGGAGCACGTCTTCTATCACTTCCGCGACGGCCGCATCGCAGCGGTGTCGTCCCTGATCGACCGTCCAGCCATTGAAGCGCAGCTTCGCACTGACACTACAAAATGACCTCCATGTGTCAGTGGTTCAAGCCGACTTAGGCACATCCTTCTCACCGCAACCCAGACAATCGGGAGCCACCTCGTTCCTGGCGCTCAGACGTGACCTTGCCGTCCACCGCCTTCTGGTAGATGACGAACTGGCAGGGAGTGGCGATCAGCGGCGCGAGTGCCGGGTGGAGGTCTTCGACGCTGGCGGTGCGAATCACGCGGTAGCCGAGCCGGCGATACCAATCATCAAGAAACACCTTGCTCGGATGGCGCCAGCTGCT
>DATLQE010000356.1:0-3862 GCA_035535335.1 Lapillicoccus sp.
TTGTCCTACCGGTGGTCCTGCCGGATGGGGATCTGCGGCAGCTGCGGAATGATGGTCAACGGTGAGCCGAAGCTGACCTGCGCGTCCTTCCTCACCGACTACGGGCCGGGTCCCGTGCGCGTCGAACCGCTGACCGGCTTCCCGGTGATCCGCGACCTCGTCGTCGACATCAGCGACTTCCTGCACAAGCTGCCGAAGGTCAAGCCCTGGATCGTCCGCGAGAACGAGGAGCCAGTGGACAACGGCGAGTACCTGCAGACCCCCGCCCAGATGGACGAATTCAGGCAGTTCAGCATGTGCATCAACTGCATGCTGTGCTACTCGGCCTGCCCCGTGTATGCGCTCGACCCTGAGTTCGTCGGCCCTGCGGCCATCGCATTGGCCCAGCGCTACAACCTCGACTCGCGAGACGAGGGTGCCGAGGTGCGGCTCGACCTGCTGATCCACCCCGAGGGCATCTGGGGCTGCACCTTCGTGGGCGAGTGCACCCGGGCCTGCCCCAAGGGCGTGGACCCGGCCGGCGCCATCCAGCGGTACAAGCTCACCGCCGCCTTGCACTCGGTGAGGTCCCTGTTGCTTCCGCGGGGGGCGCAGTGACCACCCCACCGGGCGCCTTCACCCAGCGCGCCGGCGACCCGGCATCCGACGTGAGGCTCTACCGGCCACCGGTGAAACTCTTCTGGTGGCTGCGGCGTCGCACCTACTTCTTCTTCGTCCTTCGTGAGCTGAGCTGCCTCGCCGTCGCGTGGGCGGTGCTCTTCCTCATGTTGTTGGTGCGCGGGGTCGGTGAGGGCGGGGACGCCTACGCGCAGTATGTCGCCTGGGCTCGGATGCCCTGGGTCGTCGTTCTCAATGTGGTGGCGTTGGCATTCCTGGTGCTTCACGCGATCACATGGTTCAACTTGACGCCGGCGGCGACGGTCGTGCGGCTGCGAGGTCAGCGGGTGCCGCCGGCGGTCATCGCCGGTTCGGCGTATGCCGGCTGGGTCGTCGTCTCGGCCCTCATCGCCTGGATCGTGTTGAGGCAGTGATGGCAGAGCGCGCGACGCGGTCCGGGCGAACCGCGGAGCCGATCCTCTGGTTGCTGTTCAGTGCCGGAGGGGTGGCGGCGGCGCTGTTCCTGCCGGTCCTGGTCTTCATCTTCGGACTGGCGGTGCCACTCGGCTGGCTGGCTCCCGGCTCGGACCATCTCCACGGAGTGCTGGCCAACCCGTTGACCCTGCTCGTGCTCTTCGGGCTGTGCGTGCTCTCGCTTTTCCACTGGGCGCAGCGGTTCCGCTACACGCTCATTGACGGTCTCAAGCTCAAGGGCTACCAGCGGCTGATCAACATCGGCTGTTATACGGTCGCCGTCATCGGGTCCATCACTGTGGCCGTCATGCTGTGGCAGGTCCGGTAACTGTCACTCCCATCCTCAAACGCCGAACGGTGTGAGTTCGGTCGCAAGCGAGTCGGCAACGTTGAGTCCCGTGGCCCGCGTGGCACGCCGAAAGGCATCTGTGACGTGGATTCCGTGAAGCGACAGGCATACACCGAGGGCGACCGGGCACCCCGGAGTCAGGGTTTTCAACGGAGCTGGCGCCGCGGAGGACCCAGCCCCGGCACTTTCAACCGTGGAGGGTGCCGGGGCGCCCCCTTGCCCCGGGAGTGCGCCGGACCGGCCTTGGCACCGCGCTCATCCAGCCGACAGAGCCGGCCGAGCCACTAGAGTCGGGCGGCGACAACCGGCGGTGCGCGCGGAGGGCAGGGGATGGGAGAAAGCCTCTTCTGGGGAGCGGTCTCCGCGTCGTCGCTCCTGATCGGCGCGGTGCTCGGCGTCACTCGGACGTGGAACCCGAGGGCGCTCGGACTCGTCCTGGGGTTCGGTGCCGGCGCGCTGATCTCCGGCATCGCCTTCCAGCTGGCCCGCCGCGGGTTCGAAGCGGCCGGCCCCTGGCCCCTCACCGTCGGCCTGGCGGCGGGAGCCCTCGTCTTCTTCTTCGCCGACCGTTCCGTCGAGCAGTGGGCGATCCGCACCGGCGGCATGGCCGGGCTGTCGCTCGCGCTGGGCGGCCTGCTCGACGGCATCCCCGAGCAGGCGGTCCTCGGCATCGGGCTGTCCCACGGCGGGGGCGTGTCCCTGGCCCTGCTCATGGCGATCTTCGTGTCCAACCTGCCGGAGTCGATCGGCTCCTCGACCCAGATGCACCAGGGCGGGAAGAGCACCCGCTACGTCCTCCTGCTGTGGCTGGCGGTGGCGCTGGTATGCGTCGTGTCGACCTGGCTGGGGTACCTCGCGGCCAACGTCACCAAGGGCCGCTTCGAGGGGCTCGTCGACGGTTTCGCCGCCGGCGCGCTGCTCGTCATGCTCGTCGGCGCCATGGTTCCCGAGGCGCAGAAGCAGGCCGGCCGGTCGGCCGGACTGGCGGCGGTCCTGGGCTTCGCCGTGGCGTCCGGCCTCGCCGTCGCGTCCTGAACGCGCCCCGGCACCGTACGCTCGAGCCGTGGCCGACGTGTACTACGACCTCGGTACCTACAGCCGCCCGGTGACCACCGCGTCACCGGCGGCGCAGGAGTGGTTCGACCGCGGCCTGGTGTGGGCGTATGCGTTCAACCACGAGGAGGCGATCGCCTGCTTCGAGCGCGCCCTCCTGGAGGACCCCGATCTCTGGGCGGCCCGCTGGGGCATCGCCTACGCGGTCGGCCCCAACTACAACAAGGGCTGGGACGCGTTCGACCCGGTCGACCTCAACACCAGCCTCGACCGGGCGAGGGCGGAGCTCGACCGGGCCCGCGAGGCGCTCGACCTGGCCGCAGCGAACGGCAACCCGGTCAGCGAGCCGGCGTCCGGTCTCGTCGCGGCACTGACCCGCCGGTACGCGGACGTCGTTCCGGACGACGACACCAGCTGGCAGCTGGGTCACGAGGCCTACGCCGACGCGATGGCCGAGCTCGCGACCGATCACCCCTCCGACGTCGACGTCCTCGCCCTCGCGGCGGACGCTCTCGTCAACGTCACCGCCTGGGCCCTCTGGGACCCGCTCACCGGAGAACCGGCTCCCGGCTCACGGGCCCGCGAGGCCGAGCGCCTGCTCGACGCCGCCCTCGCCTTGCCCGCCAGCGACCGCCATCCCTTCGTCCTCCACCTGCACATCCACCTGCTGGAGATGTCCGAGCGGCCCGAGGCGGCCTTGTCGAGCGCGGACCGGTTGCGCGGGCTGGTTCCGGACGCGGGCCACCTGCAGCACATGCCGAGTCATCTCGACGTGCTGTGCGGCGACTACCACTCGTCGATCGTCGCGAACCAGCGCGCGGTCGAGGCGGACCGCCTGTTCGTCGAACGGTCGGGGCCGCTGAACTTCTACTCGCTCTACCGGGCCCACGACCTCCACTTCATCGTCTACTCGGCGATGTTCCTCGGCCGCTACCAGGAGGCACTGGACGCGGCCGACGAGCTCGCCGCGCAGCTCACGCCGGAGCTGCTCCGCATCGAGAGCCCGCCCATGGCCGACTGGCTCGAGGCGTTCGTCCCCCTGCGGACCCACGTGCTCGTGCGCTTCGGCCGGTGGGACGACCTCGTCGCCCAGCCGCTCCCCGAGGACCCCGAGCTCTACTGCACGACGACGGCGATGGTCCTCTACGGGCGGGGAGTCGCCCAGGCAGCGCTGGGCGACGTCGCGTCCGCGGCGGACACGCGCGAGCAGTTCGTCCAAGCGGTGACTCGGGTACCCGAGACGCGCTACCTGTTCAACAACACGTCGCTCGACATCCTCGCGATCGCCGGCGCCATGCTGGATGGCGAGATCGCCTACCGTCAGGGCCGGTTCGACGAGGGCTTCACACACCTGCGAGAGGCCATCGTTCTCGACGACGCCTTGCCGTA
>DATLQE010000357.1:0-5431 GCA_035535335.1 Lapillicoccus sp.
TTGATCGTCGCGTCGATCGCGGCGAGCAGGTCTTCCTCAGAACCGATGTCGTTGATCGCGATCTGAGGGGCGGCCTTGGTGGCCGTGCTGGCAGTCATAGAGGAATGGGCTCCGGTTGGATGGTGTCGTCGTGGACAGTGACTAGTGGTTGGAATGGTGCGTAGTGATACCGGCGCCGCATCGGTGCCCTCCGGACGGTGGGCATGCATCAACGGCGCACACACGTGTGCCTTGTCATCGTACCGGCGCGGTCTTCGGCCGGTCAAAGCACCCGTAGCGGCGAGACTGGGGCAGTGAGCGAGAACGACCCGGCGGTCCCCGAGGAGGATGGGTGGGCGGCCTACCCGGTCACCCGTCGAGACGCCGACCAGCTCGAGACGGTCTGCGCGAACCGGGCGTGGTGGGACGCCGAGGCGGCCGACTACTACGCGGAGCACGGAGCCTTCCTCGGCGACACCGAGCTCACCTGGGGACCGGAGGGGCTGCGCGAGTCGTCGGCGCACCTGCTCGGGGACGTCGCGGGTATGCGGGTGCTCGAGGTCGGCAGCGGTGGCGGACAGTGCTCGCGGTGGGTCGCGGGGCAGGGAGCGGCCACCGTGGTCGCCTCGGACCTGTCAAGCGCCATGCTCGACCGCGCTCGCCGCATCAACGCCACGATGGCCGACCTGCGGCTGCGGATACCGCTGGTGCAGTGCGACGGAACCGTGCTCCCCTTCCCGGACGACACCTTCGACGTCGTCTTCACCGCATACGGCGTCGTCCCGTTCGTCGCCGACTCGGCCCGCGTCATGGCCGAGGCCGGTCGGGTGCTGCGCCCGGGTGGGCGGTTCGTGTTCTCGACGACGCATCCCATGCGGTGGGCGATGCCCGACGACCCGGGTGAGCAGGGGTTGCGGGTCACGCAGTCGTACTTCGACCGCACTCCCTACGTGGAGCAGGACCGCTCGGGGCAGGCGACCTACGTCGAGCACCACCGGACCGTCGGCGACCGGATCCGCGAGATCGTGGCGGCCGGCCTGCGGGTCGTCGACGTCGTCGAGCCGGAGTGGCCGGAGGCCAACCTCGAGACGTGGGCCGGCTGGTCCCAGCTGCGCGGCCGGCTCATTCCCGGGACGGCGATCTTCGTGTGCCGGAAGGACTGACTCGGGTCGGCCCGTAGGAGCATGCTGAGAGGCATGCCGCTTCCTGACCAGGACAGCGCTGTCGGCCACTCGTTCGTCCTCGAGCTCGACGGGCAGGCCATTCGCCTCCTCGAGGTACAGAACCTCGTCCTGTCGATCTTCGGCCTGGAGCCGGGCGGGGGCACCACAGCGCGGGCTCGGGCGGTGACCCTCGTCCGGCCGCTGACCCGGGACCCGACCTTCGCCGACTGGGCGCACCAGAGCAAGACCCAGGGCGTGGCCGCGGGTCGGAGACCCACCGTCGTCGTCTTCGCCGCCGACGGCAGCCCCGTCGCGCGGTACCACCTGGAGAACGCCTGGCCGTCACGGCTGGACATCGGCTCCCTAACCCGCGGCGATGACACCGTCGTCGTGGAACGGCTCACCCTGACCTACGACGACGTCGAGGCCGGCTGATCACACCAGCGAGTAGCCGCCGTCGATGACGACGGACTCGCCGACGACGTACCGGGACGCGTCCGAGGCGAGGAAGACGACGAGGCCGCGCAAGTCGGGCGGCTCACCCAGCCGCCCGGCGGGGACCCTCGCCCGCCAGCCCTCGCCGACCTCCGGGTTCGTGTCGATGAACTGGCGCGTCATGTCCGAGAGGAAGTAGCCCGGCGCTAAGGCGTTGACGCGGATCCGGCGATCAACCCATTCCACCGCCAGCGACCGGGTCAGCTGGTCGACGCCGGCCTTGGAGACGTTGTAGGCCGCCTGCCGCTGCGGCACGTTGACGACGAACGCCGACATCGACGAGACGTTGACGATGCTGCCGCTTCCCCCGCCCGCGAAGACCGCGCGAGCGAAGGCCTGGCAGGCCAGGAACGTCCCGGTCAGGTTGATGTCGAGGACCCCGCGCCACTGCGCCGCCGGCATGTCCTCCGCCTCGGCCCATGCGGTGATGCCGGCCGCGTTGACGAGGATCGACGGGGTGCCGAGGTCCGCGCTGATGCGCCGGAAGGAGTCCGCGAGCGCCGCGTCGTCGGTCACGTCCGTTCGGAGTCCCAGTGTGGGGACGTCGCGGCGGTCATGGAGGTCCGCGGCGGACCGCTCCACCCCGTCGCCGACGTCCAGCAACGCCATGGCGCACCCCATCTCCGCGAGGGCGTCGGCCATCTCCAGCCCGAGGCCACGGGCACCACCCGTCACCACGGCCACCCTGCCGTTGAGGTCCTCGAACATGGTCGGCAGCCTGTCACGCCGCGGCCTGGACGTTCGTGGCGAAACCGCCACGTCCAGCCGCGCACCGACTCCGCGAGGCCACCGTTCGCGGCGACAACGCCACAACCGCCGCGCAACGACTCCGCGAGGCCACCGTTCGTGGCGACAACGCCACAACCGCCGCGCTACGACTCCGCGAGGCGAACCGATGTTACCTACGTCGGCCGAGGCAGCCGGTAGAGGACGTGCCGGCGTACCGGGCTGTCGACCGGCAGGTTCGGGTGGTCGAAGTCCTCGGCGGGGTCACGGGTCATGCCCAGCCGCTCCATCACCGCGCGGCTGCGGGCGTTCTCGACGGTCGTGAACGAGACGACCTCCTCGAGGCCGAGGGGACCGAACGCCACGGCTAGGGCCGCCTGAGCGGCCTCCGTCGCATACCCCTTCCCCCAGGCCGACCGGGCGAGCCGCCAGCCGACCTCGGTGCACGGAGTGAAGGCCGCCTGCCACGTGGGCTGGTTGAGCCCGAAGAACCCCACGAACTCGCCGGTCCCGACGACCTCGACGGCCCAGAGTCCCCAGCCTCGAACCTCGAGGAGCGCCGCCTGGCGGTACGCGAAGGCGTTCGACTCCTGTTCGTCCAGGGTCAACGGGAAGTAGCGCATCACCTCGGGATCGGCGTTGAGGGCCGCGAGAGGCGGCCAGTCGTCGTCGCGCCACTGCCGCAGCCGCAGCCGCTCGGTGCGCGGCTCGTGCATCAGTGCGCGGCGTCGTGCCAGCTGCGGCCCACGCCGACGCTGACGTCGAGCGGGACGTCCATCTCGACGGCGTGACCCATCTCGTGGCGGACCAGCTTCTCGACATCGTCGCGCTCTCCGGGTGCGATCTCGAGGACCAGCTCGTCGTGGACCTGGAGGAGCATCCGCGAGCGGGCACCAGCGGCAGTGAGCGCCCGGTCGACGCCGAGCATGGCGACCTTCATGATGTCGGCCGCCGAGCCCTGGATCGGGGCGTTGAGGGCCATCCGCTCGGCCATCTCGCGCCGCTGCCGGTTGTCGCTGAGCAAGTCAGGCAGGTAGCGCCGACGCCCGAGCATGGTGGCGGTGTAGCCGTTCCCACGCGCCTCGGCGACCAGCTCGTGCAGGTAGTCGCTCACCCCGCCGAAGCGCGCGAAGTACATGTCCATCAGCCCGGCCGCCTCGCTCGTCGAGATGGTCAGCTGCTTGGACAGCCCAAAGGCGCTGAGCCCGTAGGCGAGGCCGTAGGACATCGCCTTGATCTTGCTGCGCTGCGCGGCGGTGACCTCGTCGACGCCGACGTTGAACACTCGGGACCCCACGAAGCTGTGCAGATCCTCCCCCGACCGGAACGCCTCGATCAGGCCGTCGTCGCCGGACAGGTGAGCCATGACCCGCATCTCGATCTGGCTGTAGTCCACGCTCATCAGCGACTCGAACCCCTCGCCGACGATGAACATCTCCCGGATCCGCCGACCCTCCTCGGTGCGGATCGGCACGTTCTGGAGGTTCGGGTCTGTGGAGCTGAGCCGGCCGGTCGCGGCGATGGTCTGGATGTACGTCGTGTGCACCCGCTGGTCCTCGGCCACCGACTTGAGTAGGCCCTCGACGGTGACCCGGAGCCTCGCGGCGTCGCGGAACCGGAGCACCGACTGCAGGAACGGGTGCTCGACCTTGCGGCCGAGCTCGTTCAGCGCGTCCGCGTCCGTCGTGTAACCCGTCTTGGTGCGCTTGGTCTTGGGGAGGTTGAGCCGGCCGAACAGCACCTCCTGCAGCTGCTTGGGGCTGCCGAGGTTGATGGTGTCGTCGTCGATGGCGTCCCAGGCGTCCTGCTGCGCCTGGCGCACCTGGGCGTCGAAGTCGCTCTCCAGCGCCTCGAGCTCGGGGACGTCGACGGCGATGCCGGCGCGCTCCATCCGGGCGAGCACGTCGACGAGGGGCAGCTCGACGTCGCGGAGCAGCTCGGTGCCGCCGGTGCGGTCGAGCTCGATGTCGAGCGCGTCGGCCAGCTCGAGGATCGCGCTGGCGACGACCATCGCCTCGCCGGCCTCGGCGTCGTCCTCACCGTCGAAGTCGAGCATCCCCTGACCACCGGCATCGGTGTCGTTCTTCAGCTCGCGGTGCAGCATCCGCAGCGACAGGTCGGCCAGGTCGAACACCCGCTGGTCGGGCTTGACGAGGTATGCGGCCAGCGCGGTGTCGCTGGTGATCCCGGCCGGCTCCCAGCCCCGGGCCACCAGGGCGTGGGATGGGCCTTTGGCGTCGTGGAGGGCCTTGGGCCGGGTCGGGTCAGCCAGCCAGTCGCCGACCGCCTGCTCCGCCTTGTCGTCCAGGGCGGGAACGTCGAGGTATGCGGCGCGCCCGTCCGCGGTCGCAACCGCCAGGGCGCGCACGTCGCCGGTGCCGCGGGCCCACTGCCCGACGACGTGAACGCCGGTGCGCTCGTCAGGGCGGACGTGCTCGTCGAGCCATGCCGGGACCTCTGCGGCCGCCAGCACGTCGCCGTCGACGTCGAATCCCGACTCCGCCTCGGCGGTGACCGCCTCGAGGGTCTGGAAGAGCCGCTCGCGCAGCACCCGGAACTCGAGGCCGTCGAAGACCTGATGGACCTCCTCGCGGTTCCAGGTCTGGCGCTCGAGGTCTTCCACCGTCAGATCGATCGGCACGTCGCGGACCAGCTGGTTGAGCCGCCGATTGCGCAGCACGCCGTCGAGGTGCTCGCGCAGGGCGTCGCCCACCTTGCCGGTGATCTTGTCGACGTTGGCGACGATGCCAGCCAGGTCGCCGTAGGTCGTGATCCACTTGGCCGCTGTCTTGGGGCCGACACCCGGTACCCCGGGAAGGTTGTCCGACGACTCGCCCACCAGCGCGGCGAGGTCGCTGTAGCGCTCCGGCGGCACGAGGTAGCGCTCTCGGACGGCGCTAGGGTCCATCCGCCACACGTCCGAGACGCCCCGCACCGGGTAGACCATGGTCACGTCGTCCGCGACGAGCTGGAAGACGTCGCGGTCGCCGGAGACGATGACCACCTCCATCTCCTTCGCCGTGGCCTGGGTGGTCAGGGTGGCGATGATGTCGTCGGCCTCGTAGCCC
>DATLQE010000358.1:0-2784 GCA_035535335.1 Lapillicoccus sp.
CTCGACGTCCGGTGGCGGCTCGATGACGCGCCCGGCGACGGACGGCAGCGGTATGCGGAGGGTCACCTCCCCGGGGCCGGGTGCCTGGACCTCGAAACGGTGCTGACCACGCATACCGGCAACCCGCTCGACGGACGGCACCCGCTGCCCGACATCAGGTCGCTGACCGCGGGGCTGGAGGAACTAGGGGTCGAGGTGGACGACGACCTCGTCGTCTACGACGAGCCGGGGTCGTTCGCCGCCGAGCGGGGCTGGTGGGTGCTGCGCTGGGCGGGACTCCGCCCGCGTGTTCTCGACGGCGGCCTGTCGGCGTGGGTCGAGGCGGGCCTTCCGCTCGAGACCGGGCCGCACCCACCCGTCACACCCTCGCGGCTCGACCTGTCCGTCGGGCACCTGCCGACCATCGACGTGGACGAGGCCGCCGGGTTCGCCGAGACCGGAGTGCTCGTCGACGCGCGCGCGGCAGAGCGGTACCGCGGGGAGGTCGAGCCGATCGATCCCCGGGCCGGTCACATCCCAGGCGCCGTCAACCTGCCCGCCGCGGATCTCTACGAGGACGGGCGGATGCCGTCGGACGACCGGCTGCAGCAGCTCTTCACGGCCGCGACGGGTCGGCCGCCAGCGCGGTCGCAGCCGACGGCTCCTCGAGTCGCGGCGTACTGCGGGTCCGGGGTCTCGGCCGCCCGAGACGTCCTTGCGCTGGCGGTGCTCGGTGTCGACGCGGCACTGTTCCCGGGATCGTGGTCGGCCTGGTCCAACGACCCGCTCAGGCCGGCGGCGCTGGGGTGAAGGGGCCGATGGGCCGAACCCTGGACAACCCGCTCCGATTTTCCGCCGGTCTGTGGATAACGGCTGGGGACCAGGCGGCCGTGGGGCAGGATCGGCGGAGGCGACAGATGCCACGAGAACGCCGTTGCGGGCACAGGCACGACCCCCGACACCCGAGAACGGGTTTTTGACGCGGAAACCGGGCGTTGCGGGGCTCCTGAGGCCAGTTTGGTGCTCGGGCACCTGTAGGATGAAGGGTCAAAGGCGGCCAGCTGTCGCACGCCCCGTCGCACCTCGACCGGGCAGCCTCAGCAGGCCGCTCGTCATGAACAGCACCGCGTCCCACCCAGACGGCTCTCCGGCCGTAGCGCGGACCGGCGGTGCACGAAGGAGCAGCGTGTCCGAGGCCGACGACACCAGGGCAACGAACCGCCCGTCCACCACTTCGGCGGATGCTCCCCACCCGGTAGGCGCTCTGGATCAGCCGACCCCCGGAGCCGACGCCTGGCCCGCCTACGACGCCTCGGCCATCCAGGTCCTCGAGGGCCTGGAGGCGGTGCGCAAGCGCCCGGGGATGTACATCGGCTCGACCGGCGAGCGTGGCCTGCACCACCTGGTGTGGGAGATTGTCGACAACTCAGTCGACGAGTCGCTGGCCGGCTACGCCGACCACATCGACGTGACCATCCGGGCCGACGGCGGTGTCACCGTGGTGGACAACGGCCGCGGCATCCCCACCGGCAAGCGAAACGGTGAAGAAGCGTCGGCGGTCGAGCTGGTCCTCACCCAGCTGCACGCGGGCGGCAAGTTCGGCGGTGGCGGTTACAAGGTCTCCGGTGGTCTGCACGGGGTCGGCTCCTCGGTTGTCAACGCGCTGTCGACCCGGCTGGACGTCGAGGTCCGCCAGATGGGCCACGTGTTCCGGATGACCTTCGACGAAGGCGTGCCGCGGGCGCCCCTCTCGCAGGACGAGGCGCTGGACGATCCGGACCAGACCGGCACCACGATCACCTTCTGGCCAAACGCCTCCATCTTCGAGAGCGTCGACTTCGACTTCGAGACCATCCGGTCGCGCTTCCAGCAGACCGCGTTCCTCAACAAGGGCCTGACCATCACCCTGGTCGACGAGCGGCCGGAGCCGAGCGCCGTTGATGACGACGACATCGACCTGGACAACGCCGACGCCGAGGTCGACGTCGAGGTGGTCGCGGAGCCGGCCGCCCCGTCGAAGAAGGCCAAGCGGGTCTCCTACCGCTACGACGACGGGCTGGTCGACTACGTCAAGCACCTCGTCGGGTCGAAGCGCGCGGAGCCGATCAACCCCGACATCATTTCGATCGAGGTCGAGGACAAGGACCGGGCGCTCGCCCTCGAGCTGGCCATGCAGTGGACCAACGGCTACTCCGAGTCGGTCCACACCTACGCCAACACCGTCAACACCCACGAGGGCGGCACCCACGAGGAGGGGTTCCGCGCGGCGATGACCAAGCTGGTCAACGACTTCGCGCGGAAGAACAACATCCTCAAGGAGAAGGAGGAGAACCTCACCGGCGACGACGTCCGCGAGGGTCTCGTCGCCGTCGTCTCGGTGAAGCTCGGCGAGCCGCAGTTCGAGGGGCAGACCAAGACGAAGCTCGGAAACTCCGAGGTCAAGGGCTTCGTCCAGCGGGCCATGACCGTCGAGTTCGGCCACTGGCTGGAGGCCCACCCGCGCGAGGGCCGCGACATCATCCAGAAGGCGATCCAGGCCGCCGCGGCCCGGATCGCGGCCCGCAAGGCGCGCGAGTCCACCCGCCGCAAGGGGCTCCTGGACGGCGTCGGCCTGCCCGGCAAGCTCAAGGACTGCCAGAGCAAGGACCCCTCGATCTCCGAGGTCTTCATCGTCGAGGGCGACTCCGCCGGCGGCTCGGCCGTGCAAGGCCGCAACCCGCATACCCAGGCGATCCTGCCCATCCGCGGCAAGATTCTCAACGTCGAGAAGGCCCGGATCGACCGGATCCTCGCCAACAACGAGGT
>DATLQE010000359.1:0-3160 GCA_035535335.1 Lapillicoccus sp.
GTCGGCCTCCGTGAGTGGATCGCCGGCTTGGTGGCGGAGGGGCCGCGTCCGCCGGTGGTCACCTTCGACACCCGGACCAGGCACCGCTGGATCCCGGGGTCGGCGGCCTCCCAGGCTGCTGCGGCCCTCGCACAGCACGGCTTCCCGTCAGCGGCGCCCCGCCAGTCGTTCCGGGTCGACGACGTTCCCGGGCCGCTCGTGCCCGGGGAGATCGAACGGGCCCGGACGTGGGGCGAACAGCTCGGGTCCCGGCTGGCCGTCCATCGAAAGCTCCATCCCCACTGAGCCCGTCAGGCCACCCACCCGCGGCGCAGCCGGATCCACCGGTACCCGTAAGGGTTCAGCGTCAGTCCGGTGAGCGCCCTGCGGGGCAACGGATAGGCGTCGTCCGAGAAGACCTCGCGAGGCGTCTCAATCGTCACGTCCTTCTGCGGCCCGATGTCGACGGTGACCGGCTCGGCGTCGAGGTTGTGGAGGAGCAGCAGGGACCCCTCGTCCGCGTCGAACCGGTGCGCGAGCACCGCGGGCGGCAGCTCCTGGTCGAGAACGGTGAGATTCCCCGTTCCCACCTCCGGGCACTCCTTCAGGGTGCGGATCATCTCGGCGAACCACCTCAGGAGTGACGTGTGGTCGCGCTGCTGCTCGATGACGTTGGGCCGGGACCGCCCGCCGACCCCCCGCGGCGCCAACGGGTGCGCGAACTGTTCCGGGTCAGCCGGCGAGAAGCCCGCGCGCGCGCCGGGCTCCCACTGCATCACCGTCCGCATCGCGTCGCGGCCCGGTTGTGACATGAGGTCGGCCATGCCGATCTCCTCGCCGTAGCGGATCATCGGTGTGCCCGGCAGCGAGAACTGCAGGGAGTACGCGAGCCGCATCCGGGCCTGGTCCCCGCGGAACATCGGCGCCAGCCGGCGCCGGATGCCGCGGTCGAACTCCCGGGAGCTCGGGTCCGGCGCGAACTCCGCATACACGTCGTCGCGCTGCTCGGTGGTGAGCCGGCTCAGGTCGAGCTCGTCGTGGTTGCGCAGGAACGTGACCCACTGCGCCCGATCGGCGAGCGGCGTCATGCGCTTCAGCGCGGTGAGCAGCGGCTCGGCGCGACGCCGGGCCAGCGCCAGCCACATCAGCGGATTGATCTCGAAGGCGAAGAGCATCTGCGCGCGGTCGTTCTGACCGCCGCGCGTGGAGGCGGTGTACAGCGGGATGACGTCGGCGTCGACGTTGGCCTCGCAGAGGAGCACGGCGTCGTTGCGGATCCACTGCAGGTGCTGTCGCCAGTCGTCGAGGATGGCGAAGTCGTTCTGCACCCAGCCATTCGGCGTCCGCCGCTCGAGGATGAAGGGCGTCGCGTCGACCCGGAAGCCCGAGGCGCCCAGCTGGAGCCAGAAGGCGATGATCTTCTTCACCTCGCGTCGGACGTCCGGGTTCGACCAGTTGAGGTCGGGCTGGAAGTCGAAGAACCGGTGGTAGTACCAGGCCTTCGCCTCGTCGTCCCAGGTCCAGGTCTCGGTCTGCTCACCCGGGAAGACCATCCCCTCGAAGCGGTCCGGCGGCTCGGTCTCGCTCCAGACGTACCAGTCCCGGAACGACGAGTCGGGAGCGCTGCGCGCCGACCGGAACCACGGGTGCTCGTCGGATGTGTGGTTGACCACGAGGTCGAGCAGGATCCGGATGCCGCGCTCAGCGGCCTCCCGGCACAGCTCGACGAAGTCGCCGAGGCTGCCCAGGCGCGGGTCGACGGCGTAGTAGTCGCTCACGTCGTAGCCCGCGTCGCGCATCGGGCTGGGGTGGATCGGGTTCAGCCACAGGCAGGTCACCCCGAGCCGCGAGAGGTAGTCGAGCCGGCTGATCAGCCCCTGGAAGTCGCCGCAGCCGTCCCCGTTCGAGTCCTGAAAGACGTCCACCTCGAGGCTGTAGATGACCGCCTGCTTGTACCACCGGTTCGACATGGGGCTCCTCGGGTCGGCGACGTCGTCCGCCCCGCAGTCAATCCCACCCGGTGCGCTGGCGGCCACCACGGACCGGTCCGAGTTTGGCCTCGAGTCGGTGCGGGCACGGTCCAGGGAGTGCGGTGGACGACGGAAAGATGACGAAGGAGTGGTCACGCATGTCACGACTGGTCGCGGTCACCGGGGCGAGTGCCGGGATCGGCCGCGCGACGGCCGTGGAGTTCGCACGCCGAGGTGACCGCGTCGCCCTCATCGCCCGCGGGGAGACCGGCCTCGACGCGGCCGCGGCCCAGATCCGGGAGCTGGGGGTCGACGTGCTCGCCGTCCCGACCGATGTCGCGGACTACGACCAGGTCGCCGCGGCGGTCGAGCGGATCGAAGCCGAGATGGGACCCATCGACATCTGGGTGAACGCCGCGTTCAGCTCGGTCTTCGCGCGGTTCGACGACGTGACGCCCGAGGAGTACCGGCGAGGGACCGAGGTCACCTACCTCGGGTTCGTCTGGGGCACCATGGCCGTGCTCCCCCGAATGAAGCGACGCGGGCGCGGCACGATCATCCATGTCGGGTCCTCACTCGCCTACCGCGGAATCCCCCTGCAGAGCGTCTACTGCGGCGCGAAGCACGCGACCCAGGGGTTCCACGAGTCACTGCGGTGCGAGCTGCTGCACGACCGCAGCAACATCCACGTGACGATGGTCCAGATGCCGGCGGTCAACACGCCGCAGTTCTCGTGGGTTCTCTCGCGGCTCCCCAAGCACGCCCAGCCGGTACCCCCGATCTACCAGCCCGAGGTCGCCGCCCGGGCCGTCGTGTTCGCCGCCGACCATCCGAAGCGGCGGGAGTACTGGGTTGCCTCCAGCACGGTCGGAACGCTGCTGGCCAACGCGGTCGTCCCCGGCCTGCTGGACCGGTACCTGGGCCGGAAGGGCTTCGCGTCGCAACAGACCAGCGACCCGAGGCCGGCCGACCAGCCGGTGAACCTGTGGAAGCCCGCGGACGGTGTGGACGGTCATGACTTCGGTGTCCATGGCGCCTTCGACGACCGCTCCCGCTCGGGCAGTGCGCAACAGTGGGTGGCGCACCGGTATCCGCAGCTCGGCTCGGCGCTCGCCGCCGTGACCGCCGGCGGGCTGGCCGCGTGGGCGCTCACGCGACGCCGGTGAGCGGAGCGTCCCCCGTTTCCGACCGACTGGCGCGAGCCAGTGGGA
>DATLQE010000360.1:0-2925 GCA_035535335.1 Lapillicoccus sp.
TTCCCACGAGGAGGCAACGTGCGCAGAACAACGGCCGGGTTACTCAGCCTGGCGTTGGCGTCGGGACTCGGCGTCACACTCTCATCTCAGGCAGCCTTCGCGGCTGCCCCCGCGGATGCGGGACCGGGGTCGGTCGCGAGCAAGACACCAGCGCCCGACGAGCTGCCCAACCCCGAGGAGGAGAAGCGGCGCGAGCTGCGAAGCGAGGCCATCACCCAGGTCCTCAACGGCGAGGCCACACCACAGCAGATCAACGGCAGCACCGTCGTCAAGGTCGGCAAGACCGCCGCCCCGGCGAAGGCGGCCAGGGCGACCGCCAAGCCAGCCAGGGACCAGTACGTCGAGCTGAAGCGCGAGAAGACCGACAAGATCTTCGTGGTCCTCGCCGAGTTCGGCGACACCCGGCACCCCTCGTACCCCGACCAGGACACCGATCCCGCCACGCCTGGCCCGACCCGTTTCGACGGCCCCTTGCACAACCAGATCCCCGCGCCGGACCGCTCCCAGGACAACAGCACGGTCTGGCAGCCGGACTACAGCGCGGATCACTACCGTCAGCTGTACTTCGGGACAGGTGCCGGGGTCGAGTCGCTGAAGACCTACTACCAGACCCAGTCCTCGGGGCGCTACAGCGTCGACGGTGAGGTGACCGACTGGGTGAAGGTCCAGTACAACGAGGCGCGCTACGGCCGCAGCAACGGCTTCCCCTGCGCCGGCAACGTCTGCTCCAACACCTGGAACCTCATCCGGGACGCGGTCAACGTCTGGGTCGCCAACAAGAAGGCCGCCGGCGAGACCGACGCCTCGATCAAGGCCGAGCTGGCCTCGTTCGACCAATGGGACCGCTACGACTTCGACGGCGACGGCAACTTCAACGAGCCGGATGGCTACATCGACCACTTCCAGATCGTCCACGCCGGTGGCGACCAGGCGGATGGCGACCCCATCCAGGCCGAGGACGCCATCTGGTCACACCGCTGGAAGGCGTTCCAGGGCACCGGTCAGGGACCGGCCGACAACCCCGACGGTGGTACCCAGATCGGCGACACCGGTCTCTGGGTCGCGGACTATACGATCCAGCCCGAGAACGGCGGGCTGTCGGTGTTCGCGCACGAGTACGGCCACGACATCGGTCTGCCGGACGAGTACGACACGGCAGGCGGCGGTGGCGACAACGCCGTCGGCTGGTGGACCCTCATGGCGCAGAGCCGGCTGTCGGCGGAGAACGACCAGGCCATCGGCACCCGCGCCGGTGACCTCGGTGCCTGGGACAAGCTGCAGCTCGGCTGGCTCGACTACGAGATCGTGCTGGCGGGCCAGACGCGCGCCTTGGACCTCGGTCCGCACGAGTACAACAGCGCCAAGCCGCAGGGTGTCGTGGTGGTGCTCCCCAAGAAGAACATCGTCACGCAGCTCGGAGCGCCGTCGGAGGGCACCCACCAGTGGTGGTCCGGCAGCGGCGACGACCTGGACAACAGCATGAGCCGCCAGGTCACGCTTCCAGCCGGTTCCTCGCAGCTGTCGTTCCAGGCTCGATGGGACATCGAGGACTGCGGTGCTGACCCGTGTGACTACGCCTACGTCGAGGTGCAGGACGGGTCGACATGGACGGCGATCCCGGGTTCCATCACCAAGGCCGCCGAAGGCAACGGGATCGACGGCGTGCAGGCGACGTGGACTAACGCGACGTTCGACCTGTCGGCATACGCCGGCAAGACGGTCGGGCTGCGGATCCGTTACGTCACCGACGGTGCGGCGCAGGGCAACGACGTCAACCTGCCCAACGGCATCTTCGTCGACGACCTGAAGATCACCTCCGGCGGGACGGTCGTCTTCGCCGACGGTGCCGAGAACGGTGTCAACGGGTGGACGCTGGACGGGTTCACCATCCAGGGCGCCAGCTTCACCACCGCGTACGACAACTACTACATCGCGTCGAACCGGGCGTACGTCAAGTACGACCGGTACCTCAGGACCGGCCCGTACAACTTCGGCTTCACCAACACCAAGCCGGACTGGGTCGAGCACTTCCCGTACCAGGACGGGCTGCTCATCTCCTACTGGGACACCTCGCAGTCGAACAACGACGTGGGGCTGCACCCGGGTCAGGGTGAGATCCTGCCCATCGACGCCCACCCACGGCCCATCGCCCGCCTGGACGGCCAGTTCTGGCGTGGACGCGTCGCCCTCTATGACGCGACGTTCGGGCTCCAGACGGCGGACTCGTTCACGCTCCATGTGAACAGCCAGCCGAGCTACATCCGGGGTCAGGCGGCCCAACCGCTGTTCGACGACACCCGGAAGTACTGGTACGAGGAGACGCCGACGACCGGAGTCAAGCTGCCGGCGGTCGGAGTCAAGATTCGGGTCCTCGAGCAGGACGGGACCTCGATGCGGATCCGCATCTCGTGACGTCGATCTGACGTCAGCGTGCGGTATGCGGCGGGCCGGGAGGCGACTCCCGGCCCGCCGTGCGTTGTTTCGCCGGGAACGATCCGCTGGGTTCGCGGGTCTTGGTAGGTATGCGTGGTGTTCGTGCCGTATGCGTCGCGACCGGCGCGGTCCTCCTGCTCGCCGGATGCGGAGAGGCGCGCATACCCTCGGGGAACGAGCCGACCAGCGCAACGTCATCGGGAGGGACCATGACCACTGCCCCACCACCCGACGCCTCGGACCCGAGCTCCACCAGTGGATCGGCCACGCCGCCCCCACTCAGCAGCATCCCGCCACCGACGATCACCCATCCCCTTCCGCCGCCGAGAGAGCCGTCGGACCTGATCAAGGCGGTCACGCTCACCGGTTCTGCGTCACGGCATCCGAGCGGCTGCATCCTGTTCAAGACGACCGACCGAGGCACGTTCGACCTGGTCGGCGATGGGGCGGCCCAGACCTTGCAGCACCCGAAAGTGACCGTCGTGGCGATGC
>DATLQE010000361.1:0-10641 GCA_035535335.1 Lapillicoccus sp.
GAGCGGATCGAGCGGGGTCTGGTACGGATCACGACGGTGACGCGGCTCGAGGTCGGCCACTCGGCGCAACAGCGAAACCGCGTTGGCTCGGCTGCTGGTGGGCGTGCACGCATTGGTTGACGGGCTCACGCTGATGCTCACGGGTCGTACACTCCACGTAGCTGATTGAGCAGGCTGTAGCTGCGACCATCAACCCTCGGAGCTGTGGATGCGAATAGGCATCATCACCGGCTCCGGCGCATACGCCTGGCCCTCCCTCACTCGCGCCGAGTCCACGACGGCGAGCACCGCGTTCGGCGAGGTCGACCTGACCGAAGGTGTCATCGACGGAGTAGACGTCGTCCACGTCAGCCGGCACGGCCGTCACCACGCCCGGTTGTCACACCTGGTGCAGCACAAGGCCAACCTCGCCGCCCTGCTGGAGCGGGATGTCGAAGCCCTGGTTAGCCTCACCGTGTGTGGAGCGCTCCGGCCGGACGACGCGTTGGGCTCGCTGATCGTCTTCGACGACCTGTACTTCCCGGACAACCGCCTTCCTGACGGCAGCCACTGTTCGTGGCATTCCGCTCCGGATCAGGAGGGGCGCGGTCACTGGATCTTCGACACCCCGTTCAGTCAGCCGCTCCGCGAGCAGGCGCTCACTTCGGCACGAGCGCTAGGAGTCGTCTACCTCGACGGGGGGTGCTACGGGCACGTCGAGGGTCCGCGCTTCAACACTCGCACCGAGATCGCCGCTCTGGCCCGGCTGGGGATCCGCGCCGTGAGCCAGACCGCTGGCCCTGAGGTCGTGCTGGCCGGCGAAGCCGAGCTGCCGATGGTCCTGCTCGGCTACCTCACCGACTATGCCAACGGCGTGTCCGACCCGCAGCCCGTCGAACAGCTGCAGCGCTACATGGAGGCCGGTGGCCCCGTCTTCCAACGGGTGGTGGACGATCTCGTCACCCGCATCGAGAACGCTCCTCCGCCCACGGGGGTGAACTACCGGTTCGGCTGAGGGCGCCCGCCGCTGAGCCTTTCGAGGTATGCCCGCCGCTGGTGGGCGGTCAGCCGGCGAGGCGCAGCATCACGAAGGCGCGCCCGCCCACTCTCCAGTCCTCGACGGCGACGAAACCGGCCATGGCCGCCAGTCGCACGAGCGCATGCGCACCGACCACCGCCCACGGCAGCGCGTGCGAGTGCCGGCCGGACGGTCCGTGCAGGGTCACCGTCGTCCGGGTGTCGGCGGCCGAGTCGGTGCTCGTCTCGACCAGCGCGGCCGCACCAGGGTGCAGCAGCTCACGACACCGGCGTAGGAGCCCGAGAGGGTCTCCGCCGATGCCGATGTTGCCGTCCGCCAGCAGAATCGTCCCCCACCGACCCTCGGCGGGCAGCCGGTCGTGGACGTCGCGTACCAAGGCTGAGGCCCCGCGGGCCCTACTGCAGGCGACGGCGGTCTTCGACAGGTCTACGCCGAGAGCCGGCAGACCCCGGCAAGCCAGGGCCTCGACGAACCGGCCCGGGCCGCAGCCGATGTCGAGGACTGGACCCTCGCAGCGGGACAGCAGTACCTCGTCGGCCTCACTCAGCCGCTGCCAGGCGCGGAAGTCGATAAGGCCCGAGACACGTTGTGGCGCATCGGCGTCGGTGGCGTCGACCCGGACCTCGACCGACGCGCCGGTGAGCGCCGCGTCGAACAGCGTCATCGGTGCGCACGGTGCCTCGACGATCCTTCGGTGCAAGCGTCCGAACCGGGATCGCGGCGCCTGCCGAGCCACCTGCGCTGCGTCGACCGGAGTGTCGACGTCGCGCAGGACCGTCAGCAGCTCGACGTCGAGATCCAACTTCTTCAGCCGCGTCAGCTGTTCGGCTCCCGTACGTCTGGTGGACATCGGGACACCGAGGACGGCCCCTGGCACGTACCGCCGGAACCCGATCGCCCAGTAGCCGCCGTCCGCGGACAGTCCCAGGACGGCGTCTCGCGTCCGCCAGTCGGAGCGGAGATCGTCGACCGTCAGCTGCGGGGTGTCCATCCCGACGAGCAGGGTCGGCGCATCGACGGCATCCTCGAGGACGTCGTGGAAGACATTCTCGAGCCGCTCGTCGAGACTCGAACCCCGTTGAGGAACAATACGAACGCCGGCTGGCATCCACGAGGCGGCGGGTCCGTCCCAGGCCACGATCGTCCGCCGGGCGCCCGTGGCGAGGGCGACGTCGAGGGTGTCGCGGATCGCCGCCGCGGCTAGCGCAGCGGACTCGGCCGGGCTGAAGACGGGCGAGAGACGGGTTTTGACCAGCCCCGGACGCGGCGACTTCGCGAGGACGACGACGGTGTCGGGCGTCATCGGCTGAGGATCGCCGTCATGTCCCGAACGCTGCGCAGCGCCCCTAGCGGCGTGCCGGTGACCTTCGACCGACCGGTTCGCGCCGCATAGGCCACGTCGTGCTGCAGAACGAGCCACCCCGCCTCTGCCGCCGCGACGACGGTCTCCACGGGGTACCCCGACCGTCGATCTTTCAGACCGAGCGCCACCAGCGGCTCCCGTGTGGCGAGCCGCATCGGCCCGATGTCTCGCAGTCGCAGGCCGGTGCGGCGCGCCGTGCGCCACGCGACGACCCGGTTGGCGACGCGGAGATGCCACGGCCACGCCACCGCGGAGGACGGGACTCGGCAACCGATCACCAGCATTGGCGAGGGGTTGGCCCCAGAGCGGGTGCCAGCAGCCGTATCGAGGAGCCGCTCGAGCTCCTGCGGGTCGAGCGTCCCGTCGCAGTCCATGACGGCCACCCACGGGGCAGTGGCCGCCATCACTCCGGCATGGCAGGCCGCTCCGTAACCGCGCCGCGGCTCGTGGACGACCGTGGCACCGAGCTGCTGCGCCAGCTGACCGGACCCGTCACGCGACCCGTTGTCGACAACGATCGGCCGGGCGACGGCGGGCATCCGGCCCAACACCCACGGCAACGCGGCTGCCTCGTCGAGGCACGGCAGCACAACGTCGACGAGGCCCTCCACGCGGTCGACGGTAAGCGTCAGCCACCCGCCGTCGCCGCCCTGTGCTGATGACGAACCGCTTACGGCGGGCCGTTCCAGGCCTTCACTGTCCTGCGAGCGCCAGGCCCGGACTACGCTCCCGAGATGGTGGCCACCGTGCTCGTCGCCGAGGACGACCCGACCGTCTCCGGTGTCCTGCAGGCATACCTCGTGCAGGCCGGCCTCAACGCCATCGTCTGTGCTGAGGGACCAACAGCGCTTGCCGAGTGGACCCGCCGGCGCCCCGACGTCGTCATCCTCGACGTCATGCTGCCGGGCATGTCCGGCCTCGACGTGCTGCGACGTCGACGCGCGGACGACGACGGCGCGGCGGTGATGATTCTCAGCGCCCTCGGCGACGAGGACGACCGCCTGCTGGGCCTCGACCTGGGCGCCGACGACTACATGGTCAAACCGTTCAGCCCTCGGGAGGCGGTCGGCCGCGTCCAAGCCATGCTGCGGCGGACCGAACGGCTGGGCAGCCAGGCGCTCGTACCGCGACGCCTGACCACTCGTGGCCTCGACCTCGACCTCAGCGCCCGTCGCGTGGTCGTCGACGACCACGAGATCGGTCTCACGCCAAGGGAGTTCGACCTGCTGGCCTATCTCATGGCGCACCCTGGGCAGGCCTTCACGAAGGAGCAGCTGCTGCGCCGGGTGTGGGGCTGGGACTTCGGAGACACGTCCACGGTGACCGTCCACGTGCGCCGGCTGCGGGAAAAGATCGAGACCGACCCGTCCGACCCGAAACTTGTGGTGACCGCGCGCGGGGCGGGATACCGGTTCGACGGCGAGGTCGTCGCCGGCGACTGACGGCCTCTCACCGGCCGGAGGTCACCGTCGTGCGCACGTAGAGCAGCGTGGGATGGGTGGGTAGGTCCGTGACCGGGAGGAACACGCCCGGTGGCACGAAGGTCGTCGTCACCAGGGTGAAGTCGCGCGACAACCGATCGCCGAAAAGGCGTGCATCGTCCAGGTTGTCGAGGACCACTGCCGACACGCCGTCGAGGTCCCACGGCAGCTCCTCGCCCACGGCGGCCCGGCCGCCGTTGCTGCGCAGGAGGTCGTGGATGGCGATGGCCGACGCGTGCGTCGGACGGTCCGCCAGGCGCAGGTAGTAGGGATGCGTGGGCACCAGAACCACTCCCGGCAACGCTCGCAGCTCGCTGACGAAACGATCGCCGGCCACACGGTCGGCCGCGGAGGGCACGACGTCGAGCTGCCACAGCGTCATGAGCCCGCTCTGCACCGCGAGGGCCACAGCGAAGACGACGGTCAGTACCGTGGTGCACCACGGTGCCGACAGCGCCCGGGCCAGCAGGAGTCCGACGACCACTGCGAGTCCCGCGTGCGCTGGCATGGCGACGTTGGCGTAGCCGCCCTCATGGAGCCGGGCGACCCACGAGGCGAGGACCAGCCCGACCACGACCGCGCCCACGGACGCGGTCTCGGTGCCGGCATACGAACCGTTCCTAGGACGGCCAGACGCAGCCGGACGTCCTCGACGTCGGCGCAGGACCAGGACGGTGACGACGACCGTCAAGACGGTGATCGCGAACGGGAGCAAGAGGTCTCGGAGCCAGAAGTCCCACAGCCATCCAGGAGCCAGCGCCTGACCCAGTAGCTGCGTGACCACCTGCCGCCAGTACCACCCGTCAGTGACCAGGAGCCCGATTCCGGTGGACAGGGCGACCCCGCCACCCAGCACCGCGCACGCAGCAACACCGGCGGTCCGGCGGCGAAACAGCATCCACAGCAACGGCGGTGCGGCGACGAGCAGCGCGGTCTGCTTGGTGAGGAAGGCGAGGAAGAACAGCGACCCGACGGCGGCACCTTGGCGCCACGTCTGCGCCCCGACCCCGACAAATACTGCCCCGAGGAGGAGTGCGAGCAGCAGCGAGTCGACTCGCGCGGTGTCGGCCCACGCGCCGGACACCCGGTAGGTCGCGGCGTAGACGCCGGCGGCCACCAGGCCCGAGACGGTGCTCCCACCGACCTTGCGGACCACGAGGGCGAGCAGCACGAGAACGGCGAGGCTGGCGGTGAACGAGACGAGCCGCGGCGACAGCAGGTTGACACCGAACAGCCGCGCGACTGCGCCGGTCACCCAGAAGTACAGCGGCGGGTAAGGCCATGGTGTGAAGGAGGTCGACGGTGGACCGTAAAGGGGTTGACCCGCCGCGACTCGCGCGGTCACCTCGACCGTGCTGCCCTCGAAGTATGTCAGCTCGTAGGGGTATCCGATGCGCTGCAGCGCGACGACGACGTAGCCGAGGACGGGCAACACGGCGACCGCTCCGAGGACCAGCTGGACTCTCGAGGTGGCACGCACGGCCGGGCTCGCCGTGACCGCCTGCACCCTCACTGCTCGACGGTTTCCGCAGGAGGCCGCGCGTGACGCTGGTCGGCGGCCACCTGGGCTGCGTAGGCCAACAGGCTGCCGGCGGCGAGGAGGCCGAGCAGGAGCGTGAGGTGGGCTCCGTAGTTCTGTTGCAGGATCGCCTTCGCCGTCTCCTGCGTGCCGCGGCGGGCGACGAGGGGGACCGCGACGATCGTGACCAACCCGCCGGAGACGAGGAAGGCCTGCAGGTAGCGGCGGGCTCGCGCCGGGACAACACGGCCCACGGCCCACCCGACCGCCACCACGACCGGCGCGAGGATGCCGTCGTGGATGACGACGGCGCCGATCATCCAGGCCGCGAGGACGAGCAGGTTGGTCACGGGAGTTCCGACCAGCAGCTGGAGGGCGCCGAACAGCCCGACGACGGTGCCGGACGTCATGAGGATGATCCGCCAGGCGAGCACGTCAGGTGACCTCCACCCGGGACAGCCACTTGGTGTTGAGGACACCGGGCCGGTTCGGGCTGATGAGCCGAACCGGATAGCCGTGGTCCATGTCGAGCCGCTCACCGTTCAGGTGCGTGGCGAGCAGGGCTGCACCGACCTGCGGCCCGACCACCTGGCTGCGCGCATACGGGCTCTCCAGCTCGAGGGAAACGACGGTGACGGTCGACGCCTCATCGCCACCGGCCCGCATCACCAGGTCCAGTAGGCGAATTCCCCGCCACCGACCGCTGGCGCTCCAGCCCTCGACGCAGCTGATGGGCAGGTCCGCTTCGGCGGTCGCCAGCTCCTCGAGCTCGGCCAGCGTGAGGGTGTACGCCTGTGGGCCGGTCACCGTGAGCGACCAGGTGGGCGACCCGGCGGCCTCGAGCACGTTGGCGGAGCTCGCCGTCTTGTTGACGGGAACTCTCTGTGGTCCCTTGCCGGCCTGACGGACCGCCAGCGCGCCGATCGGTTCCAGGGGCGTCACGGTCTGACCCACGGAGGTGACGACGACGGTGCCCACTCCCAGTCCGGCGGCGATCAGGACGCCTCGGCGGCTCAGGGCCGGCATGGGTGGCGGCGGCAGCGTACCGGCGTTGCTGTGGGCGTTCGGGTTCGCGTCCCAGGGGATCTCGCTGAGGACGTCACCGTCCTCGAGCTTCGCCTGCAGCCCGTAGCGGATGTCGGGAAGCTTGATTCCGACGTGCAAGAGGATCGACCCGACAACGACGTACCCGAGGTAGTGGTGCACGGGCACGAAGTCCCAGCCCCACGGGTACCAGTTGAGAGTGTTGAAGAAACCGGTGACCAGCTGGACCAGGGCAGCCGACACGAGCACGAAGACCGACAGCCGCTCGGCGGCATGCTTCAGCGAGCGCACTGACGGCCAGCGGAACAGGTTGGGATACACCGACCACAGCTTCACCAGGAGCAACGGGATGGTCGCGACGCCGGTTGCGACGTGCACGCCCTGCGTCACCCGGTACCCCCAGACAGGACCTGCGGGAATGGGCAGCCAGGACCACGGGGCGTACTGGTACGCGCTGAGCAGACCGGTGGCGAAGCAGACCAGGAAGCACACTCCGACGACGCTGCCTATCCGTGCGGTCAGCGCGGTGGAGCGCACCGGACTCGAGAAGTGCGGCCACCAGGTGGGCTTCTGTCGCGTGGTGAAGTCGAGCATCGACAGCCATCCTGAGGGCCGATGACCCGGTGCGTCCGCGCGAAACCTCTTACGGCGTGCTAACGCCTCCGCATGGAAGTCCCTGAAGACGGCGGCGTGATTACGCTCGCTCCCGTGAGCGACATGATGTCGATCGTCCTCAGCACGACGGCGGTATGCGTGGCCATCGGGCTGCTGGGAGCGCTCGCCCTGAGGTTCGTTCGCACCCGGTCCCTGGTCGTGTCGATCGTTGTGGCCGCATTGATCCCGCTCCTCGCCATCACCGCCTCGGTCGCCGTAAACGTGCAGCTCATGTTCATCTCGACTCACGACTCGACCGCCGTCTCGGTGGCCTTGGCCTGCGCAACCGTCATCGGTGTGGCTCTGTCGTTCCTCCTCGGCCGCCGGGTGGCGCGGGGCTCCCGACGGTTGACGACGGCGCTGCGCGACCTCGGAAATGATCCGCGTCCGCAGACCGGCGTACAGGCGGTCGAGGCATCGATCTCCGACGGCGAACCGGGTGAGATCGCCGCTCTGGCAACGGAACTCGAAACCACGCGTGACCGCCTGGCTTCGGCGCAGCAGAGAGCACGTGCGTTGGAGGACAGCCGGCGCGAGCTGGTCGCCTTCCTCTCCCACGACCTGCGCACTCCGCTCGCTGGGCTACGCGCCCTGACCGAGGGGCTCGAGGACGACGTGCTGCCCGATCGACCGGCGGCGTTGCGGCAGATGCGTCAGACCGTCGATCGGATGACCGGCCTCGTCGGTGACCTCTTCGAGCTTTCCCGCCTCCACTCGCCGACGACCACAGCACCGAGGCAGCGCTCCATGGTCAGTCTGGTGGAGCTCGCCCACGACGTCACGGGCGAGCTCCACGCGCATGCCCGCCGCCGAAATGTGCGGCTCCTGCTCGACGTCGACGCCGGCGACGACCGACTCGCCGTCCGGGGCATCGCCGACGAGCTGGCGCGGGCGTTGACCAACCTGGTCGGCAACGCCATCCGTCACACCGCTCCGGGCGGGGTCGTCGTAGTGTCGTTGCGACGTGCGGAGGACGGCCGGATCGAGGTGGGTGTGCAGGACGGCTGTGGCGGGATCTCCCAGCCCGACCTGGATCGCGTCTTCGACGTGGGCTGGCGCGCCACCCCGGAGAGGGGGACCGGCGAGGCGGGTGCCGGGTTGGGCCTGGCCATCGCCAAGGGCGTCGTCGAGTCACATGCCGGCTCCATCGCCGTCACGAACGTGCCTGGCGGCTGCCGGTTCGGATTGCTCCTGCCCGCTGACCACGTCGACGCCGGTCGGAACGGGTTCTAGAGACTGGAGATTCCTTCGGTCAGCGGTATGCGTGCCCGCCACCCCAGCTCGGCTGCTGCCCGGTCGCTGGAGGCGGTGATGTGCCTGACGTCGCCCAGCCGGAACTCGCCCGTGACCACGGGCGACGGCCCCCCACGGTGATCCGCCAGGGCCAGGGCCATGTCGCCGACCGTCGTCACCCGTCCAGAGCCGACGTTGATCGCCCGGTGTGCTTCGGTGTCCGCCTCGGCGGCGGCGGCGAACGCCCGGGCGACGTCGTCGACGTGGACGAAGTCCCGCCGTTGACCGCCGTCCTCGAAGACGCGCGGAGGAAGGCCCGCCTCGAGTCGCGAGACGAACAACGCAGCGACACCGGCATAGGGAGTGCTGCGCGGCATGCCGGCGCCGTAGACGTTGTGGAGGCGGAGCGACACGGCGGCTCCTCCCGACTCCCGACTCCAGGTCGACGCGAGGTACTCCTGGGCCACCTTCGTCGCGGCGTAGGTGTTGCGCGGGTCGAGCGGACTGTCTTCGGTCACGAGTCCCGGCTCGAGAACCCGGCCACACACCGGGCACGGCGGCTCGAACACCCCGCGCCGCAAGTCTTCGATGCTGCGCGGGCCCGGCGGGACGACGCGGTGCTCTGAGCAGGTGTACCGGCCCTCTCCGTAGACGACCATCGAGCTGGCTTGGACCACCCTCGGGACGTCGTGCCTGGCCGCCGCCCGGAGGACGACCGCTGTCCCCAAGTCGTTGCTGGAGACGTAATCCTCCATGTCGTCGAGGTCGACGCCGAGGCCGACCTTCGCGGCGAGGTGGACCACCACGGAAGTGTTGCGCAGCAACGGAACCAACGCCGTGCCATCGCGGACGTCGGCTTCGACGACCCGCGCTCCTAGGGTCTCGAGTCGGCGGCGAGCGGCGTCGCCGTCCCGGTGGACGTCCGGCCGGAAGCTGTCGACGACGGTGACGTTCTCCCCCCGACCGACGAGCTCTCGGACGACCGCCGTGCCGACGAAGCCGGCTCCACCGGTGACGACGACACGCGCCGAGCTCATGAGTCGGGCGTGGCCCGAGCCAGGAGACTTAGGCCAAAGGCGGCGATGGGGATGTACGCGAGGTGCACGGCAAGGCCGGCGGCGAGGAATGCGGTGTCCTCGTTAGGGATCCACCAGTGAACGACGGTGACGATCGGGACCACGAAGACCGCCGTGACGTTCAGCAGGCCGAGCCCGACGATCCCGACCGGTTGGTGCACCGGCTCACGGACGGCTCCGACGAGGATGATCACGAGCCAGTACCCGACCGCGGCGCCGGCGACGAACAGCCAGACCCCGCCCGGGCCGGGAAATCCGTGCCGGCCGATGCAGACGGCCAGACTTCCGCCGACCGCCAAGGTGAAGCCCTGCGGCACGATGAGCATCTGCGCCAGCCCGATTGCCGTCGACCGCCACGACCTTCCGCCCGTCGCGTCGCCAGGGGGCTCGTTGAGTCGATCCACGCGCCCATCCTGTCTTGGACCGATCGCTGCAGTAACGCAGCCCGGCTCCGCGGGGATTCATCACGTCCTCGGTGTCGTCGGCAACCTCGTACTCTGACGCTCGAACCGCCTCTTTGGAGCGGGGATCTCGAAGGGAGCCGGCCGAGTGGCGCAACGGCGCCCATTAGCAAGCGGAAATGTCCAACCCCTTCGTGCCAGTTCGTCCCCGTGGTCCAGTCGGTGGCGGCGCGTCCGCTGCGGTTCCTACCGGTTTCCAACACTCTCGGCGTCCCCGCAGGGGCAGCAGCATCATCGAGCCAGCCCCGTGGCAGGGCTAGCGGCTTCTGCAGTCGCCGGGCCCCGGACCATAGCTGCGTCTGTCCGCCGCGTAAGCGCTCCGGTCGGTCGGCTGGGTTCAGGCACTCTGAAGGGGGTGTATGCGTTCGAGAGTGCTGCCGAGGTTGTCCTTCTCGATCTCTAGGTCGTAGCGGGTTTGCAGGTTGAGCCAGAAGTGGTCGGTGGTGCCGAAGTATCGAGCCAGGCGCAGACCGGTGTCGGCGGTGACGCGGCGCTTGCCATGGACGATCTCGTTGATCCGACGGGGGGGAACGCTGATGGAGATGGCCAGGTGGTGCTGCGTGACCGCAAGGGGGGTCAGGAAGTCCTCGAGGAGGACCTCTCCAGGGTGAATCGGTGCGATGGTTGCCATGGGCATGCCCCCTTCGGGCTAGTGGTAGTCGACGATCTCGACGTTGTTGGGGCCGGCGGACGTCCAGGTGAAGCAGATCCGCCACTGCTGGTTGATGCGGATGCTGTGTTGTCCGGCTCGATCGCCTCGCAAGGCTTCGAGCCGGTTGCCGGGCGGGACCC
>DATLQE010000362.1:0-8068 GCA_035535335.1 Lapillicoccus sp.
GTCGTCGCGCCCGAGGGCGGCGCCGTCTGCGGCGTCGACGTGCGCGGTGGTGGCCCGGGAACGCGCGAGACCGACCTGCTCGACCCCCGCAACCTCGTCGACCGGGTCAACGCGGTGATGATCGGGGGCGGCAGCGTGTTCGGGTTGGCAGCCGCCGACGGTATCGTCCGGGCCCTGTTCGCCGACGGGCTCGGCTGGCCGTTCGGTGAGCCGGGCCAGGTGGCTCCCATCGTTCCCGCCGCGGTGCTGTTCGACCTGGACCGCGGCGGTCACCGCGAAGGGTTCCCCGGCCCGGAGGAGGGGGCGACGGCTTATGCGGCCGCCCACGACGGCCCGGTCGAGCAGGGGCTCGTGGGCGCCGGGACGGGCGCCGCCTCCGGTGGGCTCAAGGGAGCGATCGGGACGGCTAGCGCCGTACTGCCGAACGGCACCACCGTCGCCGCGGTCGTCGCCGTGAACTCCGCGGGCTCGCCGGTCGACCCGAGGACCGGTGAGCTGTATGCGACCCGGTTCGGCCTCGGAGCCGAGTTCGAGGGGATCGGGGTGCCCAACCCGGCGGAGCTCGAGGAGTGCCTGGCCCGGGCCGCGGCCGCCGCGGAGGCCAGCGGTCGGCGCGGACCGGGGCTGGCGACGACCATCGGCGTCATCGCCACCGACGCGACCCTGACCAAGGCCCAGTGCCAGAAGGTGGCCGGCATCGGTCACGACGGGCTGGCCCGGGCGATCAACCCGGTGCACACCATCGTCGACGGCGACACCCTGTTCGCCATGGCGACCGGCACTCGGCCGGAGCCCGAGTTCCTCGAGCTGTTCGACCTCATGCACGCCGCGGGCGACTGCGTGACGCGGGCCGTGGGCCACGGCCTCCTGGCCGCCGAGTCGGTCGACTGCACCGAGCAGGGCGGGGTCGCGCTGCGGTCGTGGCGCGACGCGTTCCCGTCGGCGGTCCGCTGACCCGGCCGGTCCAAGCCATCCGGCTCGAATGCCAGTCGAGCGTCTCGGCTGCCCATATACCGGCAGCCGAGTCGCATGACTGGCAGTCGAGTGACGGTCAGTGAGCCGTTCCCGCGCCGTCGTCGTCCGGGAGAGCTTGGCTCGAGTCGTGCACCAGGTAGGCGGTGACGGGGTATCGCTTGCCCTTGACCTCGACCGACCCGAGGGACGTCAGCAGGTCGTCGTCGTCCAGCAGGCCGCGCGTCGTCTCGCCCACGACGACTTGGCCGGGGCTGGCCAGGCCCTCGAGGCGTGAGGCGAGGTTCGTCGTGTCGCCGATCGCCGTGAAGCTGCGCTGCTCGTGCGTCCCGACGTTGCCGACGACGGCCCGGCCGGAGTTGATCCCGACCCGGAACCGGGGCCAGTCGTCATCCTCGGCGATGCCGTCGACGGCCTCCTGCAGGCCTAGCCCCGCCCGCACCGCTCGCCGCGCGTGGTCCGGCTGGTCCCCGCCGCCGTTGAAGACGACCATGATGGCGTCACCGGCAAACCGCTCGATGAACCCCTCCTCTCTCGTCACCACGGGCACCGCGGCCGACCAGTACCGGTTCAGCATGGCGATGACCGAGGCCGGCGACCGAGACTCGGAGAACGCCGTGAAGCCCTGGATGTCGGCGAAGAGGACGGACACCTCGCGCTCGACGCCGCCGAGCTCGGCGAGCGTCGGGTCGGCCCGGAGCCGGTCGGCGACTTGCGGCGAGACGTACGGAGCGAAGAGGGCGTCGAGCTCGTGGATCTCCCGGGCGGCCCCCGCCAGGGTTCTGGCCTCGTCGCGCGAGATGCCGTCCCTGGCCACGAGTGTGTCGACGACTGGCGCCGTGGGCTCGCCACGCCCGATCGCGGTGACGAGGCGTTCGAGGCCGGCGGCGGTGCGCTGGTCGACGCGCTTGAGGGTCTGGTCCAGGTAGAGGCCGCTGAAGGCGGCGACCGACGACCCGGACCGGCGGTACTCGACCCGGGCCGTCCGCGCCACGAGAACGAAGGCCAGCAGCATGAGGATGTGCCACTCCCACCAGGACGCATGCCAGTTGCGGCCGAACGTCACGGCCAACAGCGCCTCGGCGAGCATGACGTACGCGGCGAAGAGGGCGAGTGCGAGGGAGGACCTTCGACGGCGGTAGAGCGCGAGGTAGCGCCAGGAGGCGAGCACGTAGAACGCCAGTCCCGGGATCGCGAGAGCGCGGAGCACGGCGTTCGCGCCGTCCTCGTCGAGGCGCGTGTTGAGGGCCGGAAGCCCGGCGAGCGAACCGACCGCCCAGACGGCCATGACGGCGACCAGCCCGTACGTCAGCGGTCGCTGCAGCGCGACGATCCGCGGCCCCGTCCGCTGCAGGTCGAGGCTCGAACCGGCCGCCAGGACGGAGGCCAGGAGCAGGCCGACGGGCGTTGCCACGACGAACCCGGCGTTCGACTGCGGCAATAGCACCCCGGGCGTTGCGAGAGCGTGCAGGCCGAGGAAGCCCGCAGCCGACATGAACGAGAGGCTCACCAGGACCAGCCGAGCGTCGCCCCGACGCCGAGCCGCATCGGCGGCGACCACTCCGAGTGCGAGGTTAATGAGGCCGGTCACGAGGACCAGCCAGAAGTGCGACGGGTGGTGCTCCCAGCGGCCGTCGGCATCAGACCACGTGAGCAGCACGATCAGGCCGAGCAGGGGAGCCGCGAGCAGCGCGGTGACGCGCAACACCTACGAAATCTAGCGGAGCGGGCCAGGATGTGGTCGCGATCGCCCTGCGCCCGGCGCGGCGCGCACGATGGCCGGGTGATCCGGAAGGACACCTACACGCACGGTCACCACGAGTCCGTGCTCCGCTCCCACCAGTGGCGCACGGCGGCCAACTCCGCCGCATACCTGCTTCCGCACCTTGTCCCCGGCCTGACCGTGCTCGACGTCGGCTGCGGACCGGGGACCATCACCCTCGACCTGGCCGAGGCGGTGGCACCCGGCCGCGTCCTCGGCATCGACGTCGTCGCCGAACCGCTGGACGCGGCCCGCGCCAGCGCCGAGGCCCGGGGCGACGCGACTACGGAGTTCGGTCTCGGCGATGTCTACGACCTCGACCTGCCGGACGACTCGGTGGACGTGGTCCACGCGCACCAGGTGCTCCAACACCTCAGCGACCCGGTGGCGGCGCTGCGGGAGATGCGTCGGGTATGCCGACCCGGCGGGCTCGTCGCCGCGCGCGACGCCGACTACGCCGCCATGGTCTGGTATCCCGCCGACCCTCGCCTCGACGACTGGATGAGGGTGTACCAGGGAGTCACGCGCAGCAACGGCGCGGAACCGTCAGCCGCCCGGTACCTGCTGGCGTGGGCGCATACCGCGGGGTTCGAGGACGTGGTGTCCTCCGCGAGCGCCTGGTGCTTCGCGACGCCCGAGGACCGCGCCTGGTGGGGCGGGCTGTGGGCCGACCGCGTCACCCACTCCTCGCTCGCGCAACAGGCGCTCGAGCGGGGTCTGGCGACCCCGGACCAGCTCGTCGAGCTGGCGCAGGCCTGGCGGGAATGGGCCGGGCACCCGGACGGCTGGTTCGTCGTCGTCCACGGGGAGATCCTCGCCCGCGCCTGACTTCGCCCGTGCCAGGCTCGGAGGGTGTCCCCGCTCGCCGCCGTCCTGCTCGTGCCGGCGGGCGTGGTCGCGGGCGTCCTCGGGAGTGCCGGCGGGATCACGTCGCTGGTGTCGTACCCGGCGCTCCTCGCCGCCGGCGTTCCGCCGCTGCCCGCCAACGTCGCCAACATCGTGGCCGCCACCGCCATGGGTCCCGGAGCGGCCCTAAGCTCACGTCCCGAGCTTGCGGGGACGCGTCGCCTGGTGACCCGCCTGCTGCTCCTGGGGATCGTCGGCAGCGTCGCCGGCGCCGTGCTCTTGCTGTCCACACCGCCCGGCGTGTTCGCGCGAGTCGTGCCGTTCCTCGTGGCCGCCGGCGCCCTGGTGCTGCTGCTGCAGCCGAGGCTGGTGACGTGGCGCGGGGGAGCGCTGCACGTCGGCACGCTGTCGGCGTTCGTCGTGGCCGTCTCCGTCTACGGCGGGTACTTCGGCGCCGGGTCCGGAGTCATGTTCCTCGCGATCGTCCTGTTCTACGAGGCGCGGGTTCCCCAGGCCAACGCGATCAAGAACGTCGTCGTCACCGTCACCTGTGCCGCGGCGGCCGTCGTCCTGGTGCTCACCGGCCCGGTGCCGTGGGCGGCCGTCCTGCCGCTGGCCGGAGGTCTCCTCGTGGGCGGTGCGCTGGGTCCGAGAGTCGTCCGCCGCCTGCCGGGCCGGGTGGTGCGGTGGACGGCCGCGGCGCTGGGCTTCGTCCTGGCGATCTACCTCGGGCTTCGCCCGGCGTGACCGCCGGAAGCTGCCCCGCGGACGCCATCGCCCGGTCGGTCCGGCTCGCTGTGCCAGGCTGATCCCATGACCGCCGCCTGGAGCACCGCCGAGGAGATCGCCGCCGCGCGCCGGACCATCGCGGCGTCCATCGACGGCTGGCGCGAACCCGCGGTGTGGGGCGTCGGTCTCACGTCGGCGACGTCCTCTGCCGAGTACGAGTTCCCCGTCGTCAACGTCGGCGAGGCCTACCTGCCCGCGGTCGTCCTGGCCAAGACGATCGGCTACGCCAACGGCACCTCGACCCACGTGATCTCGGTGGCCGAGCTGACGCACGCGCTGCACGGCGCGGCGCCGGCCGAGGCATACCAGGGCATCCAGCACCGCAACCTTCAGGCCTGGCGCGAGATGCTCGCCGAGGTCGAGTCGAACCCCTACCGCGGCATCGTCGCCGTCTTCATCGGAGACCTCGACGACCCCGTGTCGTCCGAGGCGGACGGGTCGCTGCGCACCCAGCTGCCCGACTGAGGTGGCGGCGAAGGGTTGTACCTTCTGCCTGATCGTGGCCGGCGAGATCCCCGCCCATGTCGTCCTCGACGAGCCGGACCTCTTCGGGTTCCTCGACGTCCGGCCGGTGTTCAAGGGTCATGTCCTGCTCGTGACGCGGGAGCATGTCGAGGCCCTCCCTGAGCTTCCGGCGCGGCTGCGTGAGCCGCTGCTCGAGGCGATGCAGCGGCTGGCCCGGGCCGTCGTCGACGGCCTGGGTGCGCAAGGCTCGTTCGTCGCGTCCAACACCGTCGTCAGCCAGTCCGTGCCGCACCTGCACGTCCATGTCGTCCCGCGCACCAAGGGCGACGGACTGCGCGGGTTCTTCTGGCCGCGCACGAAGTACGCCTCCGACGACGAGGCGACGGAGTATGCGTCGCGCCTCGCCGCCGCGCTCGATGCTCCGGATCTTGCCTCGGACTGACGCGGCGGGTCGGTATGCGTCGGTCAGGCCTGGTCCTCGAGCCGGGCCGAAGCCTCGGCCCCGAGAACCGGGTCGTCGAGCAGCGACTCGACCACGGCGCGACCCCGGTCAGCTCCGACGCGGAGGATGGCCGCGGAGAGCCTTCCAGTTCAGGCAGACCGTGTCGGCCCGGTCGAGCGAGGTTCGGGCCAACCGGCTCAGCTCGCCCGCCGCGGACTCGATCCTGGCGGCGTCGATGTCGAGCCGGGGACGAACATCACCGACCGCCTCTCGGCGCAGCCGGGTAGCGGACCCTCCATGGCGGCCTACATCCGGCGGACGATCGTGGCGGCCATCTCATGGTCACCGCGGGCGTAGGCCGCGACGGCATCCGTGACACCGGTGACGCCTCGCTCGACCCGCGCGCCCATCTCGGCCTGACGGCCCTCGAGCCAGGTCTGCGCCTCGGCCAAGGCGCTGGAGACGATCCCGCTGCTGCCCGCCGCGGCGGAGACGACGTCGATCGGCTCGGCCATGTCGCTGTAGACGTCCAGCAGCACGCCGGCCGCACCGGCGACCGCGTCGAGCACGGACCGGACACCGTCCGGCCGGATCACATACCCGTCGCCCTCCGCCATGGCCCAGACACGGATGCCGCCGCCGCCCGGTTCAGGCGCCGTAATCGTCCGCGGCCAGGATCTCTCGGCCGCTCCGGACAACCCCTAGTGTCGCGATGTGAGCGAATGGGCGCCGATCCGCTATGTCCAGAGCGGCTCCGTGTCGATCGCCTACTCCACGGTGGGTACCGGTCCCGTCGACGTGCTCTTCCTCGGCGGGTTCGTCAGCCACCTGGAGATCGGGGCGGAGATCGACGAGGCTCGGCGCTTCTGGACGCGGCTGGCATCGTTCTGCCGGCTCATCGTCTTCGACAAGCGGGGCATGGGCCTGTCCGACCGGGAGGCCGGGCCGTACACCTTGGAGGACGTCGTCGACGACGCCCTCGCGGTGCTCGACGCCGTCGACGCGGAGCGCGTCGTCGTGTTCGGGGTCTCCGAGGGCGGCGCCGCGGCAACGCTGCTCGCCGCGAGTCATCCCAGCCGCGTCAGCGCTCTTGTCCAGTTCGGGACCTTCCCGAGGCTCATCGAGGGTGCCGACTACCCCGGCGGTCTGTCCCTCCCGGCGCTGCAGGGGCTGGAAAAGCTCCTCGTCGAGGAGTGGGGCGACCCCCGCTCCCTCGATCTCTGGGCGCCGAGCATCGCGCACGACCCGGAGATGCGGCGCTGGTGGGGACGCATGCTCCGCTCCGGCCTCAGCCGCGGCAGCCTGCACAACATCGAGCAGATGTACGAGGGCGTCGACGTCCGGCCGGTGCTGCCCAGTGTCACGGTGCCCACGCTCATCCTGTACCGGGCCGACGACCGGCTGATCCCGCCGGCGCTGTCCCGCGCGATGGCTACGGGGATCCCGGGCGCCCGCGTCGTGGCGCTCCCCGGGGAGGACCACCTGTACCTGGCCGGCGACCAGGACGCCATGCTCGACGAGGTCGAGGAGTTCGTGACGGGGCGACCCGTGACACCGGTGACCGAGCGGGTGCTGGCCACCGTCGTGTTCTGCGACGTGGTCGGCTCCACGCAGCACGCGGCGCGTCTCGGCGACCGCCGGTGGCGCTCCCTGCTCACCGAGCACCACCGGATCACCGAACGCGAGGTCGTCCGATACCGCGGGCGGCTGGTCCAGACGGTCGGCGACGGGAGTCTCTCGACGTTCGACGGCCCAGCTCGCGCCGTGCGAGCGGCCCAGGTGATCCTCGCCGCCTCAGCGCCACTCGGCCTCCAGATCCGGGCCGGCGTCCACACGGGGGAGATCGAGCTCTCGGGACCCAACATCGTCGGCCTAGCCGTGCACCTCGCCGCTCGGGTCGAGGCCGCCGCCGAGCCGGGCGAGGTCCTGGTCTCCAGCACGGTGAAGGACCTGGTCGTCGGCTCGGGTCTGGAGTTCGCCAGCCGCGGCCAGCACGTGCTCAAGGGTGTCCCGGGGTCGTGGCACCTCTACGCCGTCTGCGGAGACGCTGACAGCTGATCGGCCGCTGCTCGCCCGGATCGTGATCAGGGCAGGGCGCCGGAGAGCTGGCCGTAGCCGCGCGTGAACGCGTCGGCGAGCCGGTCCAGCGGGTAGGGCAGCCGGCCGTCCGGCTCCTGCCGAGCCTGCACGAGAGGTATGCCCGCGGCGTGACGGCCCCGGATGACCGCGGCCACCGCGGCCACCTCGTCCCGCTGGCGCCGGACGAAGGCCGCGTCGACCGGACGGCCGTGGCCGGGCAGGACCGGGGCGTCGGACCCGATTGCGGCCAGGTGTCGGTCCAGAGTCACCGCCCAGTCCAGTGGCCAGGAGTCAATGCCCAGGGATGGCGCCGCCGACTCCTCGACGAGGTCCCCGAGGAACACGACGCCGGTGTCGGGGACCGCGATGCGGATGTCGCCGTCGGTGTGGCCGCGGCCGGCGAACGCCAGCTCGACCACCCGGTCGCCGAGGTCGACTTGCGCCGTGGTCGAGAAGGTCAGGTCCGGGCGGCGCGGTATCGCGGCGAGCACGTCTTTGAGGTCCTGCGCGGAGTAGCTCTCGTCCGGACCGATCTCTGTCTCGGCGCGGACCAGCGCCTTGAGCCGCTCCGCATCCGACTCATAGGTCTCGAGGACTCGCTCGTGAGCGTGGATCGTTGCCTCGGCGAACGCCCGGTTGCCGAACGTGTGGTCGAAGTGGACGTGGGTGCAGACCACCGTCGTCACCGGCACCCCGAGGCCCATGCGGCGGAT
>DATLQE010000363.1:0-10915 GCA_035535335.1 Lapillicoccus sp.
GTGACTGCCCCTCGCGCACCTTGGGGTCGACTGGGCGCTCGACGCGCTTCTCCAGATGGCGGGCGACGTAATAGCCGTTTGTCACTGGGTAGTCGCTGGACGTCTTGTCCGGCCACTCGATGTGCACTCGAGCTACGCCCTGGTAGGCGGGACCGACGCCGTAGATCAGCCTCTCGCACCGCGGGTTCCCCTCCGTCCGACGACCAAACGAGACCGGAGGTCCTCCAGGTTGCCCGCCGCTGCGGATATCTCTGAACCGCGATCGGGGTGGATCGTCCCCCCTCCAGGGGGTGAAATCCACCCCGTTGACGGTTGTCGCCGCGCCGCGCGGCCGAGAGGTGGCGGTTTCCGGAGGTTGCGCGCCCGGCCGTATGGTCGGAGGGTGAGCGAGAGCGCGGCGCCGGTCCCGTCTCCCGGTCGGGCAATCGATGTCTCGCTGCCGACCGGAGACCGGCTGGCCGCGGCATACCTCCTCGGCATCGCCGACGACGCCATGGTCTACGCCCAGCGGCTGGGGGAGTGGCTCACCAACGCCCCCCAGATCGAGGAGGACATGGCCCTCGCCAACATCAGCCTCGACCTGCTCGGCCAGGCGCGCGGCCTCTACCCGCACCTCGGCGTCCTCGACGGGACCGGGCGCTCGGAGGACGACTTCGCCATGCTCCGCGACGAACGGGAGTGGCGCAACGTGCACCTCGTGGAGCAGTCGCTCGCCGGGTTCGGGTTCGAGATGGCCCGGCTGCTGTGGTTCTCGACGTACCAGGCCGAGCTGTATGCGGCGGCCTCCGGCTCGTCGGACGAGACGTTCCGAGCCGTGGCGGCGAAGGCGGTCAAGGAGGTCGCCTACCACCACGACCACGCGCGTCAGTGGGTACTGCGGCTCGGCGACGGCACCGAGGAGTCGCACCACCGGATGCAGGAGGCGCTGGAGGCCGTACTCCCTTATCTGGCAGAGCTCTTCGACGACGACCCGGTCTCGGTGGCCGCGACCGAGGAGGGGGTCGGTGTGCTTCCGTCGTCGCTCCATGACGCGGTGGTCGCGCGGGTGGCCGCGGTCGTCGGAGAGGCGACGCTCACGCTGCCGAACGACTCGAAGTGGCGTTCTCGCGGCGGGCGACAGGGATTGCACTCGGCGCCGATGGGTTACCTGCTGGCCGAGATGCAGCACCTCGCGCGCTCGCACCCGGGGGCCACGTGGTGACCCGGACGCCGACCGCCCCTGCTGACGTCGAGGCGGCCGTGGGTGCGGTGCCCGACCCGGAGATCCCGGTGCTGACCATCGCCGACCTCGGGATCCTGCGGTCGGTGGTCGCCGACGAGTCGACGCGTGTCGTCGAAGTGGTGGTCACCCCGACCTACTCGGGATGTCCGGCCATGGAGGCGATCGCCGCCCACGTCTCCCACGTATGCCGGTCGGCCGGCTGGGAGCCGCGGGTCACCACCCGGCTCAGCCCCGCCTGGACGACGGACTGGATGTCGGAGGAGGGCAAGGGCAAGCTGCGCCGGTTCGGGATCGCGCCGCCGACGCATACTCCTGCCGACGGGCCGGTCCCGCTGTCGCTGGGACGACGCGTCGTGGAGTGCCCCCGGTGCGGGTCGGGCGAGACGGTCGAGCTGGCGCACTTCGGGTCGACGGCGTGCAAGGCGCTTCGCCGGTGCGAGGCGTGCCGCGAGACGTTCGACGAGTTCAAGACGCTCTGATGTGTGCCCTGTTGGCTTCGGCTCCTCCGGTGAGGAGACCGAGGTTCCACACCCTGAGGGTGGCGCAGGTCGAGCGGCTGACCGACGAGGCCGTGGCCGTCACGTTCGACGTGCCGCAGGAGCTGCGAGACGAGTATGCGTACCAGCCCGGCCAGCACCTGACGCTGCGCGCGACGATCGACGGGGAGGACGTGCGGCAGTCGTACTCGATCTGCCAACCGCGGTCGAGTCGCGCCAGCGGCCGGCTGCGGGTGGCGTCGGCCGTGGTCGAGGGCGGCCGGATGTCCACGTGGCTCAACACGTCCGTCAAGGCCGGCGACGAGATCGACGTGATGACCCCGATCGGGTCGTTCACCTGCCCGACGGAGCCCGCGGCGGCGCGGCACCACGTCGCGATCGCGGCCGGGTCCGGGATCACCCCGGTGCTCTCGCTCATCGCGACGGCACTGGAGGAGGAGCCGCTCTCGCGCGTGACGCTCCTGTTCGGGAACCGGCGGACGAGCACGGTGATGTTCCTCGAGGAGCTGGAGGACCTGAAGAACCGGTACCCAAGCCGGTTCCACCTCGTCAACGTCCTGTCGCGGGAGCCACAGGACGTGGAGCTGTTCCACGGTCGGCTGGACGCTGATCGACTCAGGCGGCTGTTCAACGTCTTGGTGCCGGTGGACTCGGTGGACGAGTGGTACCTGTGTGGACCGTTCGGGCTGGTCACCGGGGCTGAGGCGTTGCTGAAGGAGCGGGGCGTCGATCCCCACCACATCCACCACGAGATCTTCCACGTCGACGAAGCAGGGTCCGACCGGCCGCGCCGGGCCGCGGCGGCCGTCGATGTGTCGGCCCCGCCGGCGGCGGTGGTGACGGTGACTCTGGACGGCCGGACCACCGACGTGCCGATGCCGTCGCTCGAGGAGTCGATCCTCGACGCCACGCTGCGACTCCGCCCGGACGCGCCGTTCTCGTGCACCAACGGGGTATGCGGGACGTGCCGGGCTCACCTCGTCGAGGGTGAGGTTCGGATGGACCGCAACTACGCGCTGGAGCCGGACGAGGTCGAGGCCGGCGTGGTCCTGGCGTGCCAGGCCCACCCGGTCACCGAGACGGTCACCCTGGACTACGACACCTGATCGACAGTCATCCGGTCGTCTCCCTCAGGCCCGGCGCCACCTGTAGGTCGAGGTGGAGCCGGTGCGGCACGCGGTTGGGCTGACCGTCATCACCGGTGGCATCCGAGGGCATCATCGGTCACTGCGCCGTTCATCACGTCTCACTGGTCCGCGTCCCTGCGGAACGTCGTGGCGTGAGGCCGAGCTGTCAGACACCGGTCGCAGACGCCGTGGCTCACTGACGCCGTTCCGCGGTCGACTCGCTCAACCTCTATGGTGGTTCCGGCGTGCCGGGAAGTCGGGTCGGCGGACATTCCTTCCATCTGAGCCGGGAACCCATGACCGACACTGACAGCTACGCGTTGGCCCTCCTGCTGGCCAGTACGGCAGCCCTCGCAGCGGTCCTGCTGAACCGGCTGACCGAGCGAACGCGCATACCGACGCCGCTGCTGATGCTGATGGGGGCGGCCGCCATCGCTGCTCTCTTCCCTTCCTTGGGGATACCCGACGTGGTGACGGTGGAGCACGTGGTCACCGTCTGCCTGGTGCTGATCCTCTTCGACGGCGGCCTCCACATTGGGCTGCGCCGGTTCCGCGCGGCCGCGCTCCCAGTCGCATCGGTAGGTCTGCTCGGGACCTTCCTGACCGCGGCAGCCGGGGCCGTGCTCCTGCATCTCGCGTTCGGCATCGACTGGTACCTGGCGGTTCTCGTCGCCACCGCCGTGGCCCCGACGGATCCGGCGGTGGTGTTCTCCGTGCTGGGGCAGCGTCAGATCAGCGGTCGCAGTGGCACCATCATCGAAGGCGAGTCCGGGGCGAACGATCCCGTCGGCATCGCCCTGATGGGAAGCCTCCTGGCCGCGGGCGCGCTGAGCTGGCAAAGCGCAGGTCAGGTCGCCGCCACGTTCGTGCTGCAGATGCTGGTCGGCGCCGCCGTCGGCGTCCTCGGGGGCTGGGGGATGCTGTGGTTCACCCGGCGAGTGCCCCTGCCCAATGAGGCCTTGTACCCGTTGCGGAGCGTGTTCTGTGCGTTCGCGCTGTACGGAATCGCGACGCTGGCCCACGGTTCCGGCTTTCTTGCCGTGTTCATCGCCGGGATCCTCCTCGGAGATCCCGGCGCGCCGTACAAGCGGGAGGTCGAGCGCTTCCACTCCGCGCTGGCCAGCTTCGGGGAGATCGTCGCCTTCGTCGTCCTCGGGCTGACGGTGGACCTGACCGTCGTGGCTCGCCAGGATGTCTGGCTGCCCGGCCTGGTCCTGGGACTCAGCCTGGCCCTGGTCATCAGGCCCATCGCTGCGGGGCTGTGCCTGGTGCGCGCCCGGCTGCGCCCCAACGAGCTGGGCTTCATTCTCTTCGCCGGCCTCAAGGGCGCGGTGCCCATCCTGCTCGGTGAGTTCCTCCGGGCCGCCAACGTTCCCGACGCCGAACGCCTCTACGGAATCGTCGTGGTCGTCGTCACCTTCTCCGTCTTGGCTCAGGGCAGCCTGGTGCCCGCCGTGGTGCGGCTGCTGAGACTGCCGAGCCGGACCACCGAGGTCGAACCGTGGGCGCTGGGAGTCCGACTCCGGGAGGAACCTGACGGGGTCCACCGACTACGGGTCGCCGCCGGCTCCGCCGCCGACGGCACGACGATCAGCGAGCTCGCCGACCGGGTCGGGGACATGTGGGTGAGCATCGTGGTCCGTGACGCTCAGCTCGTCACCGTGCGGGAGACCACCAAGCTCCAGGCCGGTGACGACGTCGTCGTCCTCGCCGACCCAGACCTTCACGAGCCGCTCAGAGCCGAATTCTCGTCATCGACTCGCTGACCGCAAGGTGGTGACGCGTATGCGGCCACCGCGGTCTGGTGCGGGTCGGATCGCTTCCCAGCCACTCAGGAGGCGGTCTACGTTCGGCGCCATGGTGAGCATCTTCGAGCGCCTCACGGAGGCGCAGAACTCCCACGACGCCCGCCGCATGGCGTCCTACTTCGCCGAGGACTACCGGAGCGCCCAACCCGTTCATCCTGGTCGTGCGTTCACCGGGCGCGAGCAGGTGCTGGCGAACTGGTCCGCCGTCTTCGAGGGAGTCACCGACTTCCGTGGTGAGTTACTGGCCTGCTCCGTAGACGGCGACACCGAGTGGGCCGAGCTCGACTGGCAGGGTCGATACACCGACGGCTCCCCGTTCGCGATGCGCGGCGTCGTCATCGCCACGGTCCGTGATGACCTGATCGCAGAGGCGCGGTTGTACATGGAGCCCGTAGACCCCAGCGCGGCGGACATCGACGCCTCGGTCCAAGAGCTGTACCGGCCGCCGAGCACCCCGTCCGACTGACCGCGACGCGCCGAGCGCCAGCGGTCGACGCTGCTACGGTGCCGACCAACGGCGCCCGGCAGAGAGGTTGCCATGACAGCTCATCCCGAATCGGCCTCGAGCCCGCTGCCGGCGCCACGGGGCGACTACGGCGTGGGCCGGGTGACCCTGGATCTCGTCGACCCGGCCCGGACGGAGATCTACTCCACCGCCGGCTCGAGGGACGTGCGCGAGCTGGTGGTCTGGGTCTGGTATCCGGCGGCTACGGCGGTCGACGCCCCCAGAGCGGACTACCTGCCGGCTCCGTGGTCACCGACCGCGGAGTTTCTGGGACTCGAGGTCGACGGCCTGCACAGCCATGCCGTGACAGACGCTGCGCCGGCGAACGGATCGCTGCGCTTCCCGGTCCTGTTGCTCTCGCCCAGCGGCTTTCCCCCGCTGCTCCTCGCCACCCTCGCCGAGGACGTCGCCAGTCACGGCTTCGTCGTCGTCGGGATCAACCACACCTACGAGACGACGGTGACCGTCTTCGGCGACGGCCGGGTCGTCTCGATGAACCCGGCGGCGGTCGGTGGGGCGTTGGGACCGCAGTCCGGTTCCTCCGCCGAGGCGTTCCGTGCCCGCGCCGAGGTGTGCCGGTCCAAGGCGGCCGACCTGGCGTTCGTCGCCGATGAGCTGGTCCGCCTCGACGACGATTACGGCCAGCCCTTCGCCGGTCGGCTCGACCTCGACCGACTGGGCGCCGTTGGCCACTCGTTCGGTGGCGTCGCCGCCTTGGAGTGGTGCCGCCGCAAGGACAGCCGGTGTCGGGCCGCGGTGAACCTCGACGGCGCGGTCTGGACCGAGGCCGGCACGCTCGGCATCCCACGCCCGGTCCTTCAGGTCCTGGCCGCGCACCCCGAGTTCGCCGTGCCGGCCGAGCAGGCCGTTGCGACCGGAGCCGCGCCGTCCACCGAGTGGTTCGAGGCCGAGAGAGCCATCACCTTCGACGGGTGGCGCGGTGTACACGAGCACTCGCACCCCAGCCAGACCGTGAGCATCAGCGGTTCGAGCCACCTCAGCTTCATGGACGTACCGCACCTACCGCGAGCCGAGGGCGCCTTGGTCTCGGCGATGCTGAGCAATACCACGATCGCTCCTGACCGGATGTCGCGCCTGACCGCTGACCTCGTGCTGGCCTTCTTCGACCGCTACCTGCGCGGCGCGACGGCGCCGCTCCTCGACCAGCCGTTTCCGGCCCACCCCGAGCTCACGTACGGGCCACCCTGATCCATGTTGACCCACAGCCCTGGCGATCGGTCAGGGCACGGCACCGCTGAGACGGAGAGAAGGCCCGCCTGAGGCGGGCCTTCTCGTGACCATCGGGCCGCCTTGCGAACTGTCAGTTGCCCACTGACTGGAAGTAGTTCGCAGCCCCGTACTTGGCGACGTTCCGGCCGAGAACCTGGCCTTGCACGTCCGCGCTGCGATAGTGCAGGCCAGCCCAGATGCGGGCCTCGATGACCTCAACGAGTGGCTGCGTGAACGTGTCGAACGTCCGCACCGCGGGTCCTCCGGGGTTGACGTAGGTGCTCGTGATCTGGAAGGGCCCCCCGACCGGGTCGTCGCCGAAGATCATCCGCAGCACCGCCACATGTGCGGCGTCGAGGCAGTTGTGTCCCGAGGGCGTCTCGGGATAGGGCGCGGTAATGAGCGCCGTCCAGGTCGCGTCAGGATCCGTGGCGGGGTTTCCGTCCTCCAACGCCCGCGGAATCGCGTTCCACGGCCGCCAGAAGTCGTAGTGGTACTTGTCATTCCAGCAGTTGATCGCCGCGTCCGCCCCGCTGAGGTTCTGCAGCGCGAGGAGCCTGGCGCTGTCGGCGGCGTCGAGACCCGTCCGGGTGATCAGCTGCCGCGCGACCTCGTTCCAGCTCAACACGGGTGAGCTCTGCCACCACTTCGCGATGTACGTCTGCTGGTCAGTGCGAGTCGCGCCGGTGGCTCGGCCCAGGCTCTTGACCTCGTTGAACTCAGCCGCCCACTGCTGGCTGTCCAGCGCAGGCGGAGGCGCCGTGCGGAACTGCGAGGAACTTTTGAGAAGGAACGGCCTCACGTTGCCCACCCACGGAGTCGGGTCGAGGACCGGCCCGCTCCCGGAGACCAGAGGCTGCCAGTGTCCAGGCGCCGGGTTCGACATCCACGGAGACGGCCCGAACCGTCCATCGCCCTCTCTCGCGTCGAGCATCGCCGCGGCCGCTGCGCGTCCCACCGTGATGCCCTGCCTCTTGAACGAGTCATCGTCGATCGCATCGAGGGAGGCTGCATACGCGGATGAGAGCGCGTTCAGGAGATTCGCTCGATCGGGAAACGGCGCCCTCTCCGGTGCCGTCGAGACCAGTTCTGAGAGCACGTCGTAGGCAGCCGTTGCGACCGCGGCGTCGGTGGACGCCTTCGCACCGGTGCGGCGGTTGAGCAGATATGGCCGATGTTTCTTCGGCCCGATCGCGTTGACCGCGTCGTACACGGCGCCTTGCACCATGCCCATGTTGATCGAGAATGCAGGCGGGGCACCGCCGTCCGCGCCCGGAACCGCGGCGAGCGTCGTGGCCGCGAGCTGGTTCCAGTGAGTCACCTCGCTGGCGTCGGTCCTCCCGGGTGGTGCGGCCGAGGCGCTGGACACTCCCAGCGCGCCCAAGAGCGCACCGACCGCCACCGTGATGACGGCAACAGATCGCCTACGTGACATCGGTCTTCCCCCCTCTGCTGACAGGGCACCGTCGGACCTCACAAAGCCACGGCGCTGGTGCCGGTCAGAGTCCCGCCTCAATGACGGGGCCGGAGAGCGCGTGCTGGCCGTCGGTGCTTTCTCGATAGGAGCTCCGACGCTAGAGCCGCCAGGGATCGCACACGCTCGTGCACACGGTCGGTCCATAATCGGGTGTGCTCTGCCTCCTCGGGCCGGCAGCTCTCCTCACCGGCGGACAACTGCAGCCGCTCGAGCTGCGCCCCAAGGCGCTTGCGTTACTGGTCCGGCTCGCGCTGGTTCACGGTCCTCAGGACCGCGACGAGCTGGCCGACCTGCTCTTTCCTGACGCCCTCAATGCGCGAGAGAGCCTGCGCTGGCAATTGAGCCAGCTCCGCGCCAGACTGCCACTGCGGATCGAAGCCGACCGCCGCACGATCGCGCTGACGGCATCAACCGATGTCGCGCGGTTTCGCGCTGGAGCCGAATGCATCCTGCGTGGCGATCATGACGACGCAGCGGCCATCCTCAGTCTCTACCGGGGTGACCTGTGCTCCGGCCTGCGGGTCACCGCCTCCGCCGATTTCGACAACTGGCTCTATATCCAGGATGACGAGCTCCGCCGCATGCTTCGACGGGCGACGCTGGCCCATTCCCGCGCGGAACTGGCCGAGGGCCGCCCCGGTGAGGTGATCCCCTCCCTTCGCCGCCTCACCGAGATCGACCCATTTCTCGAAGAAGGTCACCTACTCCTGATCGAGGCGCTCGAAAGAGACCGCCGCAAGGACGAAGCACGGTATGCCTTCGACCGATACCAGCGGATCGTTCGCAACGACCTGAACGCGCAGCCGAAAGCAGAGCTTGTCCACCGCTATGAAGCTGTCCCGCCCGCGGGACGCGTTCTGCCGGTGGACGAGCTCATCTCCTTGGAGACGATCACCATCCACATCGTCGACTGGCCCGGTGATGACCCACCGGTTGTGGCGATCCACGGCTCGACCGGACACGCGTACGAGTACACCGCCCTCGGTGAGCGGCTCGATTCTCACGTTCGCTTCATCGCCGTCGACCTCAGAGGCCACGGCTTCTCTGACAAGCCGCCCAGCGACTACGGCATCGACGAACACGTCCACGACGTCTTCGAACTGATCGACACTCTCGGGCTGGAAAAGCCCATTCTGCTGGGCACCTCGCTCGGCGGCGCCGTCGCGACCTTCGCCGCTCAAGCCGCCGGTGACCGGGTCAGCGGCTTGGTCCTTGTGGACGCGGTGGTCGGCGACCGTCATCTGGTCGAGAGATCCGCCAAGGCGGTGATGCGGTTAGAGCACAGGCTTCATCAACGCTTTGCCGACTTCGACGACTACCAGCACCGTTGGGGCGCCTTGCCCGACGACGCCACCTGGCGACGCTGGCTCGACCGCAGCCTTCGGATGGAGCTCGCCCCCCTCCCGGACGGGACACTGAGGCACCGCAGCGTGCGTGACGCGCTGGTCGGTGAGTGGGCCTGGCTCGAGCGAAACAACGCGCTCGCCGCGCTCGCCGACGTCACCGTTCCGGTGCTGATCGTGCACGCCGACGGGCCCTTCGACGGCGCGCCATACCTCGACGACCCTTCCCTCCAGGCTCAGCTGGACGCCGCCCGTGACTCGCGCCTCTTTGTAGAACACGGCCGGCACCACGGCGACGTCATCTACCGGCCGAGTGACGAGTTCGTGCACACCTTCAAACAGTTCGCGACTCAGGTGAGGGCCACATCTCACGTATCAGAGCCGGCGTCGCCGTGACGACCGTCAAGACCGGACGTCAACGCGGCTCGTACGTCACCCAAGCCAGACGCTCGCGCTCGACGCGACCCACCTCCTCCCAGTCGTCGGCCGGGATGGGCGGAAAGAGCACGTCGCCGTCGGGCTCCAGGAACACCTCGGTGATGAGGAGCCGGTGCGCCCACGGCATCGCCTCCGCGTAGATCTGAGCGCCGCCGCAGACGAACACCTCGTCCGCCGGTCCGGCCAGGGCCAGCGCCTCCTCGAACGAGTGCGCCACCTCGACGTCCGGGTGCCGCCAGAACCGGTTCCGGGTAACCACGATGGTGCGCCGCCCGGGCAACGGCCGCCCGATCGACTCGAAGGTCAGCCGGCCCATCACCAGGACATGGCCCATCGTCGTCCGCTTGAAGAAGGCGAAGTCCTCCGGCAGGTGCCACGGGATGTCCGGCCCGTTGCCGATGACCCCGTTGCGCGCCACCGCGGCGATGAGGGTGACCTGGGTCATCTAGACCGCGATCGGGGCCTTGATGGTCGGGTATGCGTCGTAGCCCACCAGCTCGAAGTCCTCGAGCTCGAACTCGTCGAGCGCCTGCCGAGGTGCGATCCGCATCTCCGGCAACGGGCGCGGAGACCGGGTCAGCTGCAGTCGCGCCTGTTCGAGATGGTTGAGGTAGAGGTGGGCGTCGCCCAGGGTGTGGACGAAATCCCCGGGCTCCAGGTCGCATACCTGCGCCACCATCATGGTGAGCAGCGCATACGACGCGATGTTGAACGGGACCCCGAGGAAGACGTCCGCGGACCGCTGGTACAGCTGGCACGACAGCCGCCCCGGGCCGCCGGACCGCTTGCCCGGCGCGACGTAGAACTGGAAGAGCGCGTGGCACGGCGGCAGGGCCATCGCGTCGACGTCGGCCACGTTCCAGGCGGAGACGAGATGCCGCCGCGAGTCGGGGTTCGTCCTGATGGAGGAGACCACCCGCTCGATCTGGTCGATGTGCTCGCCGCTCGGCGTCGGCCAGGACCGCCACTGGTACCCGTAGACCGGCCCGAGGTTGCCGTCCGCGTCGGCCCACTCGTCCCAGATCGAGATGCCCCGTTCCTGCAGCCAGCGCACGTTGGTGTCGCCCCGGAGGAACCACAGCAGCTCACCAATGATCGAGCGCAGGTGCAGCTTCTTGGTCGTGAGTACGGGAAAGCCGTCCGCGAGGTCGAAGCGCATCTGGTGGCCGAAGACGCTCAGCGTGCCGGTGCCGGTGCGGTCGCTCTTCTCGACCCCCGTGGTGAGCACCCGGTCGAGGAGGTCCAGGTACTGCTGCACGGCCGCACGC
>DATLQE010000364.1:0-2397 GCA_035535335.1 Lapillicoccus sp.
ACCTTCTCCGGCCGCTCCGGGTCGGCGAAGTAGGCGGCGAGGCGGCGAGCCATGAGGTATGCCTGTGCGCGCTGCCGGTCGGTCGCCCACCCGGGCGGCAGGCCGAGCCGGCCCCACCGTCGCTCGACCTCGGCCACCAGGGTGTCGGCGTCCACCTCGTCGCCGAGGTCGTGGGCGATGTCGTGGATCAGCGTGCCGAGGTTGGCCGACCCCTGGCTCGGTGCGTCACCGCCCGCGCTGGTCAGGGCCCAGCGCAGCCGGCAGTCGCCGAAGCTCTCGACCTTGGACGGCGAGAGCCGGACCTGCTGTTGCGGGCGGCGCAGCGGCCGGGCGTCGCTGAGGACCCGTTGCACCCACCACTGCTCCGGGTCGGCGCCGTCGACGCGGGCCGCGGCCAGCCGAGCGAGGGCGGTCGCGGCCGAGGCCGCTCCGTCGGCGTCGTCGAGGACCAGCCGGCGGCGGAGGTCGGCCACCAGCGAGGACAGCGAGAGAGTGCGACCCAGCTCGGTGAACTCGCGCTGTTCGGGCGGGAGGTGGTCCGCGGACCCACCCGCGCCGACCAGCGGGTCGACCAGGTCGAGATAGACGGACGGCTGGTCGTCCTCGCTGCGCACGGCCGTCAGGAGCAGGCGCTCGGCGGCGCGGGAGACGGCGACGAGGAAGAGCCGGGTCTCGTCGTAGCGGACCGCGGTCTGAGCCGCCCGGAACGTCCGGTCCCGGCCGGTGACGACGGCGACCAGCTCCTCCGAGCCCAGCAGGGAGCCGCGCAGCCGCAGATCGGGCCAGACCCCTTCCTGGACCCCGGCGACCGCGATGTAGCGCCATTCGCGGCCGGCCGCGCCAGCCGGCGTGAGCAGCGCGACGCCGTCGACGGACTGGGCCCGGGCAGCCAGCGTGTCACCGGGGACGTCCTGCCCTTGGATGTGCACGAGGAACGCGTCGGGCCCGGCCGCCGGAAGGCGGTCGACGTAGCGTTGCGCCGCGTCGAAGAGGGCCACCACGGCGTCCAGGTCGCGGTCGGCACGGGCGCCCCGCTTCCCGCCGCGCAGCGACAGCCGACCCCACCGCTCGGCCACGCCCAGGGCATCCCACACCGCCCACAGCACCGTCTCGGCCGTCACGCCTGGAGCCCAGGTGCGCACTCCGTCGACGTCGACCGTGTGCGCTGCGGCGCGCCCCGCCGCGATGGCGGCCGACAGCCGGCGCAGCGGGGCGGCGTCGTGGCCCAGGGCGGCGGCGTGCCCCGGCTCGAGCAGGACGGCGGCCAGGAGCTCGTCGCTGGACCGATCTCCTCCCGCTTCCAGCTCCTCGCGCCGAAGCAGCCGCCGGAGCCGGCGTAAGCCGACGGCGTCGCATTCCCCCAACGGCGAGAGGACGAGGTCGATCGCGCAGTCGGGCGCGAGCTGGTAGTCCGGCTTGAGCGCGACCGCGAGGACCGTCTCCACGAGCGCGAGCAGCGGGCGCACCGCCACCTCGTCGCGCACGGGGCTCTCGCTCCCGGAGGGCAGCATCGGCACCCCGTGCGCCAGCAGGATCCGGCGCAGCGTCTCGTCGCGTCCGTCACTTCGGACCACGACCGCCATCTCGCCCCACGCAACACCGTCGAGGAGGTGGGCCTCGCGCAGCCGGGCCGCGATGTGGGCCGCCTCCTGGGCCGGGGACCGAAGGAGCGCGACCTCGACTGCGCCTCCGTCGTTGACCGGCTCGGGCGCCCGCTGCCGGCCGCCGCCCAGCGCTCCGATCCGGGTCGTGATCGTGCGGCTCACCTGGGCCAGTGCGGTCGGCTGCCGGTATGCGGTGCGCAGGACGACCGTGGGCGGCTCGGCGGCGGAGGGGTCGGGACGGCCGAGCGAGGTCCAGCCGGTCGCGAGGATGCGCGGGTCGGCGCCGCGGAACGTCTGCACGGCGGCGTCCGGGTCGCCGACGAGGACGAGGTCGGGACCGGCGGCGTCCACCGAACCGCCAGTCGTGAGCACGCGCAGCAGCCGGGCGGCGGCGAAGGTCAGCTCCTGCGCGTCGTCGACGACGACGAGCCGCACCTGCGCGCATACCCGGGTCAGTGCGTCGGCGTCGTCCTCGAGCAGGTCGGCCGCGGCGGTGAGGATCCAGGCCGGGTCGTAGGCACCGGGCCGGGAGAACGCGGTGACCTGGTCGTACTCGCGCAGGACCTGCGCGGCCGCCACCCACTCGGGCCGCCCGTGATCCGCGCCCAACACCGCCAGACGGTCGGCCTCGATGCCGTGTTCCACCGCCCGCATGAGCAGGTCGCGCAGCTCGGCGCGGAAGCCGCGCTTGTCGAGCGCGAGGAGGACGTGCTCGGGCCACGGCGGCCGCGCCGAGTCGCCCTGGGCGTGGCCGGCGAGCAGCTCACGGAGGATGACGTCCTGCTCGGGACCG
>DATLQE010000365.1:0-4115 GCA_035535335.1 Lapillicoccus sp.
ACGCGTAATACTGGGCAGTAACCAACCGAGGGGTGGGCCCATGAGCACGGGAAGCGCCGAGACCAGCAGCAGGGAAACCAGCGCGTCGAATGGCAGCATCGGCAAGGCCGGCACCGCCGACGGGAGCGTCCGCAGCGCTTCGGCCAGCAGCGCACCGGCCATTTCTGGCGCGCCCGTTCAGGTGAGCCAGCGGCAGGCTCGTCAGGTCGCCGAGGAGGCCCGTGAGTCGGGCTGGTCGCGCCCCAGCTTCGCCAAGGAGCTCTATCTCGGGCGCTTCGACCTCGGCCTGATCCACCCGCACCCACGCAGCTCCTCCGAGGACACTGAGCGCGGCGAGGAGTTTCTCGCCAAGCTGCGGGCGGTGTGCGAGTCGTTGGACGGCGCCAGGATCGAGCGGGAGGCCCGCATCCCGGATGCGTACCTCGCCGAGCTCGCCGCCGTCGGCGCGTTCGGCATGAAGATCCCGCAGGATTACGGCGGCGTCGGCCTGAGCGCCGTCTACTACGGCCGTGCGCTGATGCTCGTCGGCTCCGTCCACCCCAGCATCGGGGCGTTGCTGTCCGCGCACCAGTCGATCGGCGTGCCCGAGCCGGTGAAGATGTTCGGCACCCCGGAGCAGAAGCAGGGGTTCCTGCCGCGCTGCGCCGCGGGGGCCGTCACCGCCTTCCTGCTGACCGAGCCCGACGTGGGGTCGGACCCCGCCCGGCTGTCGAGCACGGCGACGCCGACGAGCGACGGCACGGCATACCTGCTCGACGGGGTGAAGCTGTGGACGACCAACGGCGTCATCGCCGAGCTCGTGGTCGTCATGGCCCGAGTACCTGCGCACGACGGCGGTCGCGGCGGCATCACGGCGTTCGTCGTCGACATGGACAGCCCGGGCATCACCGTGGAGCATCGCAACGCCTTCATGGGGCTGCGGGGCATCGAAAACGGCGTCACGCGGTTCCACCAGGTGCGGGTCCCCGTCGAGGACCGGCTCGGCCGCGAGGGCGAAGGTCTCAAGATCGCTCTGACCACGCTCAACACGGGCCGATTGGCTCTACCAGCCCTGGCGACCGCGGCCGGCAAGTGGTGCCTCAAGATCGCGCGTGAGTGGTCCGCCGAGCGCGTGCAATGGGGTGTGCCGGTCGGCCGGCACGGCGCCGTCGCCGAGAAGGTCGCGTTCATCGCCGCCACGACGTATGCGTTGGAGGCGGTGCTCGACCTGTCGGCTCAGCTCGCCGACGCCGGGACCAAGGACATCCGCATCGAGGCCGCACTGGCCAAGCTGTGGTCCACCGAGATGGCCTGGCGCATCGCCGACGAGCTCGTTCAGATCCGCGGCGGCCGCGGGTACGAGACCGCAGAGTCGCTGGCCGCCCGCGGTGAGCGGGCCGTACCCGCCGAGCAGATCCTGCGGGACATGCGGATCAACCGGATCTTCGAGGGGTCCACGGAGATCATGCACCTGCTCATCGCACGCGAGGCCGTGGATGCGCACCTCGCTGCCGCTGGGGCTCTCGCGAACGCCGACGCCGATCTGCAGGACAAGGCCCGGGCCGCGGTCAAGGCCAGCGGCTTTTACGCGAAGTGGCTGCCCCAGCTGGTCACCGGCAAGGGCACCGTGCCGAACGCCTACGCCGAGTTCGGGCCCTTGGCGCGGCATCTGCGCTTCGTCGAGCGGTCGTCGCGCAAGCTGGCCCGGCACACCTTCTACGGGATGTCACGGTGGCAGGCCGGCCTCGAACGCCGGCAGTCCTTCCTTGGCCGGGTCGTCGACATCGGCGCCGAGCTGTTCGCGATGGCCGCGGCGTGCACCCGCGCCGAGATGCTGCGCACCACCGAACCGGAGCAGGCCGATCGCGCGACCGAGCTCGCCGCCACCTTCTGCCGGCAGTCACGACTGCGGGTCGAGGCGCTGTTCGAGCGGCTGTGGAGCAACACCGACGACGCGGACACGACGCTCGCCCGCCGGGTCCTCGACGGGTCCTACACCTGGCTCGAGGAGGGCGTACTCGACCAGTCCGAAGGCACTGGCCCGTGGATCTCGAGCTGGTCGGCCGGGCCCAGTGCCCACGAGTCGGTCTGGCGCTCCTACCGCTGATCTCGAGGCCCGCTTGGGCCAACTCTCCGGCCAGCGGCGCCGAGGACGGGCCGCTGAACGAGCCGGAAGGGGCTCTGATCGGAGGATCTTTGCCCCTATCACGGCAAAATCCTCCGACCAGAGGGCCAACCAGCGGCGCGACAGCCTCTTGGTCCTGCGCGCCTGGTGACAACCTGCGCGCACCCCAGGCGTGCGTCTACCGCGTCTCGGCCAGCGCCGCGCGCCCTGCGCCGAGGATGGTCAGCGGCAGCAGCGTCTTTCCGGTGGGACCGATCTCGATCTCGGTGCCCATCTGGGGGCAGACGCCGCAGTCGAAGCACGGCGTCCACCGGCAGTCGTCGACCTCGGTCTCCTGGAGGGCGTCCTGCCAGTCCTCCCAGAGCCACTCCTTGTCGAGACCGGAGTCGAGGTGATCCCACGGCAGCACTTCGGACTGGTCACGCTCCCGGGTGGTGTACCAGGCCACGTCCACGGGGTGACCCGCCAGCGCCTCGGCCGCGCACCGCATCCACCGCTCGTACGAGAAGTGCTCGCTCCACCCGTCGAACCGGCCGCCGTCCCGCCACACCGCCTCGATGACCCGGCCGACCCGGCGGTCACCGCGGGACAGCAGACCCTCGACGATCCCCGGCTGGCCGTCGTGGTACCGGAAGCCGATCGACGACGCATACCGGCGGTCGGACCGGATCGCCTCGCGCAGCCTGGCCAGCCGCGCGTCCGTCTCAGACGCCCCCAGCTGGCCGACCCACTGGAACGGCGTGTGCGGTTTCGGGACGAAGCCGCCGATCGAGACCGTGCACCGGATGTCCCGCCGCCCGCTGACCCGGCGGCCGGTCTCGATGACCCGCTTGGCCAGGTCGGCGATCTGGAGGACGTCCTCGTCGGTCTCCGTCGGGAGGCCGCACATGAAGTAGAGCTTCACCTGCCGCCAGCCGGCGCCGTAGGCGGCCGTCACCGTCGCGATGAGATCCTCCTCGGTCACCATCTTGTTGATGACCTTGCGGATCCGCTCGGAGCCGCCCTCGGGCGCGAACGTCAGGCCGGACCGGCGGCCGTTGCGGGTCAGCTCGTTGGCCAGGTCGATGTTGAACGCGTCCACCCGCGTCGACGGCAGCGACAGCCCGGTCTGCGTGCCCTCGTAGCGGTCGGCCAGCCCGTGGGTGATGTCGGCGATCTCGGAGTGGTCGGCGGACGACAGCGAGAGAAGGCCGACCTCCTCGAAACCCGTTGCCGCCAGCCCGCGTTCGACCATCTCACCGATCCCGGTGATGGACCGCTCGCGGACCGGGCGGGTGATCATGCCGGCTTGGCAGAACCGGCAGCCGCGCGTGCAGCCGCGGAAGATCTCCACCGACATCCGCTCGTGCACCGACTCGGCGAGCGGGACCAGCGGCTGCTTCGGGTACGGCCAGGCGTCCAGGTCCATGACCGTGTGCTTCGACACGCGCCACGGCACGCCGTGCAGCCCGACCCGGGGTGCGACGCGCTGGATCCTCCCGTCCGGCAGGTAGGAGACGTCGTAGAACGCCGGCACGTAGACACCGCCGGTCCGGGCCAGCCGCAGCAAGAGCTCGTGGCGTCCGCCCGGCCGACCCGCGGCCTTCCAGTCGGCGACGAGGTCGGTGATCGTCAGCACGGCCTGCTCGCCGTCGCCGATGACCGCCGCGTCGACGAAATCGGCGATGGGCTCGGGGTTGAAGGCCGCGTGCCCGCCGGCGACGACCAGCGGGTCGTCCTCGCCGCGGTCGGCCGCGTGCAGCGGTATGCCGGCCAGATCCAGCGCGGTGAGCAGGTTGGTGTAGCCGAGCTCGGTCGAGAAGGAGACGCCGAGCAGGTCGAAGTCGCGCACCGAGCGGTGGCTGTCCACCGTGAACTGCGGCACTCCGGACGACCGCATCAGCGCCTCGAGGTCCGGCCACACCGCATACGTCCGCTCGGCCAGTGCGTCCGGGCGTTCGTTGATGACCTCGTAGAGGATCATGACGCCCTGGTTGGGCACCCCCACCTCGTATGCGTCGGGGTACATCAG
>DATLQE010000366.1:0-15073 GCA_035535335.1 Lapillicoccus sp.
CACTGACCGCGGGGCCGCCGTCCGGCGGCCGCCATGGCCACGCATACGATGGAAGGCGTGCCAACCGCTGTTCTGCCCTCTCGTGACGCGCTGCTGACGGCGCTCTCGCGGGTCAACGACCCCGAGATCCGCCGGCCCATCACGGAGCTCGGGATGGTCAAGTCGGTCGACGTCGACGAATCCGGGCGGGTGGCGGCCGCCATTTACCTCACCGTCGCCGGCTGCCCGATGAAGGAGACCCTGACGCGCGACGTGACGGCCGCGCTGACGGCAATCGATGGCGTCTCGACCGTCGACGTCACCCTCGACGTCATGAGCGAGGAGCAGCGCGCGGCCTTGCGCACCCAATTGCGCGGCGGCCAGGCGGAGCGCGAGATCCCCTTCGCGCGGCCCGGCTCCCTCACCCGCGTGTATGCGGTCGCCTCCGGCAAGGGCGGCGTCGGCAAGTCGTCGGTCACCGTCAACCTCGCAGCGTCGATGGCGGCCAGCGGGCTACGGGTCGGGGTCGTCGACGCGGACGTCTACGGGTTCTCGGTGCCGCGGATGCTGGGCGTCGCCCAGCGGCCGACCCAGGTCGACGACATGATCCTGCCCCCGATCGCGCACGACGTGAAGGTCATCTCGATCGGGATGTTCGTGCCCGGCAACCAGCCGGTGGTGTGGCGGGGGCCGATGCTGCACCGGGCGCTTCAGCAGTTCCTCGGAGACGTGTTCTGGGGGGACCTGGACGTGCTCCTGCTGGACCTGCCGCCCGGTACCGGCGACATCGCCATCTCCGTCGCCCAGCTGATCCCGTCGGCCGAGATCCTCGTCGTGACGACGCCGCAACAGGCCGCAGCTGAGGTCGCCGAGCGGGCCGGCGCCATCGCGCTGCAGACGCACCAGCGCCTGGTCGGCGTCGTCGAGAACATGTCGTGGCTGGAGCTGCCGGACGGCTCCCGGCAGGAGATCTTCGGGTCCGGCGGCGGTCAGGCGGTGGCCGACTCGCTGACCCGGTCGGTGGGTGCCACGGTGCCGCTGCTCGGGCAGATCCCCCTCGACACCCGGGTGCGCGAGGGTGGCGACTCGGGTCTGCCGGTCGTCCTGGGCGACCCCGACTCACCGGCGGCAGTGGCGCTGCGGGCCGTGGCGCGCGGGATCTCGATGCGCTCCCGCGGCCTGGCGGGACGGTCGTTGGGGCTGACGCCAGCCGGACGCTGACCGGCGTCAGGTGGCGTCGGCGTCCCAGGGCGTCGGCTTCGACGGGTCGTGGAAGGTCTGGGGTACCGGCTCCATCACGCCGGACTGCGGCTTCTCCTGCGCGTCGGCCGGCGTGGGCTCCGGGTCGTCCAGCAACGCCTCGCGCACGATCCGGCGTGGGTCGTACTGACGCGGGTCGAACTGTCGCCAGTTGACGTCCTCGAACTCCGGGCCCATCTGTTCCTTGAGCTGCGACCGCGCGTTGGTGGCGAGGTTCCGGACCTGCCGGACCATGCCAGCGAGCTTGCTCGCATACTCGGGAAGCCGTTCGGGTCCGAGGACCAGGATGCCGACGACGATGAGGAGGATCAGCTCCCAGCCGTTCACGTCGAACATGTCGCTCAGCCCGAGGCCGACTGCAGGGTGATGCTGACGTCCACGGTCTGGCCGCCCCGCTGCACCTTCATCGCAACGGTGTCGCCGACGCTGCGGGCCCGGATCGCGACGATGAGTGAGTCGGCGTCCTGGACCTTCTGGCCCTCGAACTCGACGATGACGTCGCCGTCCTGCAGCCCCGCCCGGGCCGCCGCGCTCCCTGACTGGACGCCACCCGAAGCGAGCTTGGCGCCGTCGCCGGTGAACGCCCGGTCCACCTGCACGCCGAGCGCCGGGTGGTCGGCCTTGCCGGTCGCGATGAGCTGCTGCGCGGTCTTCGACGCCTGGTCGCTGGGGATCGCGAACCCGACCCCGATGTTGCCGCCGGAGTCGGACGACGTACCGGGGACCCGGGCGATGGCCGAGTTGACGCCGATGACCTTGCCGTTCATGTTCAGCAGCGGGCCGCCGGAGTTGCCGGGGTTGATCGCGGCGTCGGTCTGGATCGCGTTGATGAAGCTCTGGTCGCTGCCGTCGCCGGCGGACACCGGCCGGTTCAGGGCCGAGACGATGCCGCTCGTCACCGTGGCGTCCAGCCCGAGCGGTGCCCCCACGGCGATGACCCCGTCGCCGACGACGACGTCCTTGGATGCGCCGAACTGCAGCGGCGGGACGTCGGTGGCGTCGATCTTGAGCACGGCCAGGTCGTAGGACGCGTCGGCGCCGGCGACGGTCGCCGGAAGGCTCGTGCCGTTGTTCAGCTCGACGGTGAGGCTCGCACCGGACCCACCCGCGGTCGCGACGTGGTTGTTGGTGAGGATGTGGCCCTGGTTGTCGAGAACGAAGCCGGAGCCGGTGCCGTTGCCCTCCGAGGTCTTGATCCGGATCGTCACCACGCTCGGCAACGCGTCCGCCGCGATCTTGGCAATGCTGCCGTCGGGCCGCGCCGTGGACCCCGGCCCCGGAGCCGGGACCGCCGAACCGAGGCTGGTGGTGCGATTGAGCAGGGCCTGGCCGCCCAGGACGACGGCGCCCCCGACGAGGGCAGCCATCAGGGCGATAAGGGCCATCGGCAGCCAGGACCGGCCGCGGCGCTGGGCGGGCGCGGAGCTCTTGGGAAAGACGGTGGTATGCGTTGCGCCTGGTCCCTCCGGTCCCACCGGCCCGCCGAACTCGGGTCCCGTCGGAGGCGTCACCGGTCCGGACGGGGTGCCGGACGGATGCGGAGCCCAGCTCGGCGCATGCGGGTCCCCGGTCGGCGGCGGCAGCTGTGGCCGGCTGCCCGGTGGGGCCGTTCCGCCGGCCTGGGCCGACTCCGCGGCCGCGGAGCCGGGCGTCGTCCACCACGGCCGCGGGGCTTCGGATCCGGGCGGGTCCAACTCCGGCGGGACCCCCTGCGTCGCCGAGGTCTCGATCGGTTGCGTGAGGTCGCCGCGGGCCCGCTCCCGCATGGCGGGCGTGTACGGCGGCGGCTCGGGCGCGCCACCGTGCGGGACGCCGAAGCTGTGCCAGGCGGGCGCGTCGGGCTCCGGCCGCCCCTCGCCGCGCTCGTCGGGTGGGGAGTCGGTCATGAGGTCTATTTCACCGTCCCGGCCGCTGCAGCGCCTGTCGCAGCGACGACGCGGTGAGCCCGGACCCCGCCAACGAGGCCGGCACGGCGGTCACGGTGGTGGCACCGGGAGCCCGTGGGGCGGGGGTCCGCAGGGACGCCGAGGCCCCTGGGCCCGGACCGACGACGGCCAGCCCGATGGCGGCCGCGGCGGAGGCGCCGGCGGCCAGACCGGCGATGGCCGCCGCCCTTCGGGGCGACCGGTGCAGGGCTGGCGCCGCTGGTGCGACGGTCGGTACCCGCAGCTGGCGAACGGACTCCGGAGCGCGAGGGATCGGGGGTATGCCCGGCGGGCGTGATCGCCCACGCATCCAGCTGGACGGCACCGGCGTTGCGACCGGCTCGTCGTCCAGGGTGCCCGACGTGGGAGCGCTCCCACATGCCGCGGGCTGGGCCATCGCAAGCAGCATCGACTGCAGGTCGGCCGAGAAGCCGGGGGTGGGACCGGAGCGCAGCGACGTCAGGAGGCGCCGTTCCTCGTCCGCGGCGTGCTGGCAGACCAGGCAGACCGCCAGGTGCTGGTCGAACGCATGCAAGTCCCGCGCGTCGAGCCGACGGTCGACGTACGCGCTGACCTGCATCCCCAGGTGACGTGACATCCGGTCAGCGCGCCCCCGAGAGCGCCCCGGTGGGGCGGATCGACGGCCGAAGCGAGGACGAGGCGGCGTCACGAAGTGGCTCGCGCTGCTGGGGAGCGCGGTGGGCGAGGGCCTCACGCAGCTGCGCACGGCCGCGGTGGATGCGCGAGCGCACGGTGCCGAGCTTGACACCGAGGGTCGCGGCGATCTCCTCGTAGGAGAGGCCCTCGATGTCGCAGAGCACGACGGCCGCGCGGAAGTCGGGGGGCAGGGCGTCCAGCGCCCGCTGGACGTCGTCGTCGAAGTGCGTGTCGTCGTAGGACTGCGCCGGCCCCGGCTCGCGGCTGGCCATCCGGCCGGCCGCGTCCTCGGGGAGGGCGTCGAAGCGGATGCGCTGCTTGCGGCGCATCTTGTCGAGGAAGACGTTGGTCGTGATCCGGTGGAGCCAGCCCTCGAAGGTGCCGGGCGTGTAGGAGTTCAGGGACCGGAACACCCGGATGAAGACGTCGTGGGTGAGGTCCTCCGCGTCGTGCGGGTTGCCGGTGAGGCGGTAGGCCAGCCGGTAGACGCGCGCTGAGTGCTGCGTGACGATCTCCTCCCAGGTGGGCGGGGTCCAGGCAGCCGGGTCAGACTCGTGGTCGGAATCGTGGTCGGACTCGTGGTCAGCAGGGGAGGCCGCATCCTTGAGGCCCGCGGTCGCGGTCAGGGTGTCGGTCACGTGATACGCCTTTCGAGAGGTATCCGGCCATGAGACGAACCGGTATGCCCCAGAGTTCCCGAGGAAGTGATGAGTTTACTGTGCGCCGGCTAGGTGACAGCCCACCATCCGGGCCGACCCTGACCGTCCCCTGATCTACCGTCCGCTTTGGGCCGAGTCGTGCCAGGAACCGTCCCGGTTGCGCCGGTACTGTCGAGATATGAGCGCACAGAAGGCGGCCAGCTGGGGGTACGCCGAGGACTTCGTCACCGAGGACGAGGTGCTCGAGGCGGCGCGTCGCCGGGGCGAGGAGCTGGGCTGCACCCCGATCGGCCCGGGGGGCGGGGCCGCTCTGCGGATGATCGCCGCCGCAATGGGCGCCAGGGCCGTCGTCGAGATCGGCACCGGTGCCGGGGCCTCCGGCCTGTGGCTGCTGGCAGGAATGCCGTCGGACGGCATCCTCACGACCATCGACATCGACGCCGAGAACCAGCGCGCGGCCAAGGAGGCGTACGCGGCGGCCGGCATCGCCCACCAGCGCACCCGGGTCATCACCGGGCCTGCGCTCGACGTGCTCGGCCGGATGACCGACGGCGGCTACGACGTCGTGCTCATCGACGCCGACAAGCCCGAGTACCCCGCATACGTCCAGGAGGCCGCCCGGTTGCTGCGGTCCGGCGGAGTGATGGTCCTCGACAACATGCTCTGGCACGACAAGGTGGCCGATCCGGCCGCCCGAGACGACGTCACCCGCACGCTGCGCGACCTCGGCAAGACGATCCGCGACGACGAGCGGTTCTTCACCACCCTGCTGCCGGCGGGTGACGGGCTCCTCGTCGCCGTCAAGCGCTGACGACAGCAGGACGCCCCCGCACCGTCGTCGGTCGGGGGCGCCCTCGTCAGTGAGACGCGTCGGGTCAGGAGACGCCGTCGCAGCCCTGGATCGCGTCGCGCAGGTTGGCGGCCTCGTCGGGCGTCATTTCCACGACCAGCCGGCCCCCGCCCTCGAGCGGCATGCGCAGGACGATTCCGCGCCCCTCCTTCGTCACCTCGAGAGGTCCGTCGCCCGTCCTGGGCTTCATTGCCGCCATGGTTGGCCTTCCTTGAGAATGGTCCGAGGCTGAGTGGGTGAGAAGCGTCGCGCATCACCGGCAAAAGTGCTGGAGACCATTATCACCTGCCCGTTGTGGCGAGAGGAAATCGGTCGTCGGGCACGATGGTCGGCGCGACAGATACTGGCGTACGGCCGCCGAATCGGCCACCGGACCAAGGAGTGAGGGCGAATGACGACGACGCCGGACCAGCAGTCGGTGGACCCGCAGACGGCGCAGGACGTCGTCGAGCTGCGCGTCGACGGCGGCGTCGCGACCGTCGTCCTCAACCGGCCGGACGCCATGAACGCCGTCGACCGTGCCGTCAAGGAGCGGCTCATCGCGGTGCTCGAGCAGGTCGCCGACGACCCGCAGGTGCGCTGTGTCGTGCTGACCGGTCGCGGGCGGGCGTTCTGCGTCGGGCAGGACCTCAAGGAGCACGTCGCCTCCCTGATGCGCGGCGACGAGGCGCTCGGCACCACCGTCGTCGACCACTACAACCGGATCGCCGTCCTGCTCGCGACGATGAACAAGCCGGTGGTCGCCGCGCTCAACGGGGTCACCGCTGGGGCCGGCGCATCCATGGCCTTCGCTTGCGACCTCCGCATCATCGTCGAGGGCGCCGGCATCAACCTCGCCTTCGCCGGGATCGCCCTTTCGTGCGACACAGGGTCGTCGTGGTCGCTGCCCCGGCTGGTCGGGACCGCCAAGGCCAAGGAGCTGCTCCTCCTTCCCCGGACCGTCCCCAGCGACGAGTGCTTGGCCCTTGGCCTGGTGACGAAGGTGTCGCCCGTGGACCAGTTCGAGGAGAGCGTCGCCGAGCTGGCCCGGACGCTCGCGGACGGGCCGACCCTGGCGTACGGGTCGATCCGCCGGGCGGTCGCCGCGAACGCGGGACAGGACCTCGAGGCCGCGCTCGCGTACGAGGCGGAGCTCATGACGCTGACCGGGGCAAGTGCCGACCACCGGGCCGCCGTCGACGCCTTTTTGGCCAAGGAGAAGCCGGTGTTCGAGGGCCGCTGACCGCTGGTCGGGTCGCGGCGAAGTATCGGAGCGGAGCGGAGAACTTCGTGGGGGTGACCTGGTCGGGGTCCCCGCGAAGTATCGGAGCGGAGCGGAGAACTTCGTGGGGTGACTTACGGCGGGTAGTCGGTCGGCGGAATGAACCGCCAGAGGATGTCGATCCAGTACCACTGGCCCACGACGAACGCCACGAGCAGCACCCCGAACCGCACCCAGACCCACCGGCGCCAGGTACGCCACAGCGGGTAGCCACCCGCCCCGATGAGGACCGGCGCCAGGGGGAAGAGCGGGATGACGTACCGGAAGATCGACGTGAACGGGTCGAGCACGACGAACAGGTACAGCGGGTAAGCCAGTGACCAGGTCCGCAGCTGGGCTCCGAGCCGGCTGGCCCACGGACCGAGGACCATCACGGCGATGACGACGAAGAGGGCGGTGAGCCACACCGGACCCCACGTCGAGCCGAAGTAGTAGCGCGACATGTCCAGCCACGGTGCGAACGGAACGATCTCCCGACTTCCCCGCCAGGTGGCCATCGTCATGGTGTACGCGTTGGACTGGCCGGTGACGGCGCCGGCGATGGCCGGCCAGAGCAGTCCGGAGACGCCGCAGCCGGCCAGCGCCGCAACTCCGGCCGCGGTCTCGGGCAGGGCGAGCGGGCGCTCGCGCCGCTCGCGCCACCGGCACCAGAGCGCGACGACGGTGACCGCAGCGATGGGGACCGCGATCGGCCGGGTCAGGCCCAGGAGCAGGGCGAGGGCCATGGCCCACAGCCATCGCTCCTTGCTCAGCGCGAGGAGGAACAGCGTGAGCAGGGCCATGGCCATCGCTTCGGTGTAGCCCACCTGCAGCACCACGGCGGCCGGCAGGCTCGCCCACAGCGCGACCGACGCCACGGAGAACCGCTCCCCGATCCGGTCCCGCAGCAAGAGCGCGATGGCCCCGGCCGCGACGAAGCCGAGCAGCAAGGACAACGTCGAGCCCACCCAGTAAAAGTCCAGGTGGGTGAGGTTCATGAGGACCCGGCTCACGAAGGGGAACAGCGGGTAGAACGCCCAGGCGTTCTGCTGGACCAGGCCGGTCTCGTCGGTGGGCAGGCGCCTGGGGTATCCGTCCTCGGCGATGTGCTGGTACCACTGGCCGTCCCACTGGACCGTGAAGGTCAGGTAGTTGACGTCGGGTCCCGTCCAGCCGGTCGGCACCTGTCGCGTCGCGACGACGGCCAGGAGGATGCCGCTGACCAGGCGACACCCGGCATACGTCACGAGGACCGCACCGAGGAAGCGCCAGGTGTCGGCGAGCCGCGCGGGCGGGTTCCAGGTCGTGGTGACCGCCGCCGGACTGCCGCTCACGTCGCAGCCGCGCGGAAGCAGCCGGCGAGGTGGTCGTCGACCAACCCGCAGGCCTGCATCGCCGCATACGCCGTCGTCGGGCCGACAAAGACGAAGCCGCGCCTCTTGAGCCCCGCGGCCAGGGCTACCGACTCGGGGCTGGTCGCCCGCAGCTCGGCCGGCGTCCGCGGCGGCTGGTGGTGCTGCGGAGCAAAGCCCCACATGTAGGCGTCGAGGCCGCCCTCGTCGCGCAGGTCGAGGACGGCGCGGGCGTTGAGAATGGCCGCGTCGACCTTTCGGGCGTTGCGGACGATCCCGGCGTCCGCCATCAGCCGGGAGCGGTCGGCATCGCGGAAGGCGGCCACCCGTCGAGGGTCGAACCCGGCGAAGGCCGCGCGGAAGGCCGGGCGCTTGCGCAGGATGGTGAGCCAGGAGAGGCCGGACTGAAAGGCCTCCAGGGTGATCCGCTCGTAGAGGGCGCTCTCGCCGTGGACCGGCACCCCCCATTCCTCGTCGTGGTAGGCGAGGTACTCGGGTGCCGACCCCGCCCAGGAGCAGCGTGACCGCCCGTCCGGACCGACGAGCAGTCCAGCGGTGTCGACGTCCGTCATGTGGCCGTGGTCCGGCTCGCGGCGGACTCGAGCATCCGGTCGAGCGCGTCGGCGAACAGCCTGGCCGTAACCCGGTCCGACACCGGCGCGGCCAGCCGCCCCAGGGTCTCGGGGCGCGGCACGATCTCCTCGCGCCAGACCACGTCTGTCCCACCGGTGTCGGTGGCGGTCAGGGTGACGTCGGCGAAGCCCCGCAGCACCCGCCCGGTCTTCCGGACGGCGAACCGAGCCGTGCCGTCGGCCGGAGGTTCCCACCGCACGACAAGCATGGTGTCGAGGAAGCCGACCGGCCCGACCCCGGTGAAACCGGCGAAACCCCAGCCGAGCCGGACGGGCGACGGGTCGGTGCGCATTGAGGTCAGCGGGATCCAGCGCCCGTATGCGGCGAAGTCGGTCACCGTGTCCCAGACCGCTCCCAGGGCGGTGGGGACGGTGCGACGGACCTCGACGACGCCCACTCAGCCCCGCTCCGCCTTGCGGTTCGGCGCCTCGTCGCCCGCGGTGCTCGAGCGCAGATCGGCCGCTCTCCACGCGCTGGCCAGCCCGACGTTGGCCTCGCGCGCCCGGGTGAGCTCATCGTCGAGGTCGGCGATCTCCCGGCGCAGCCGGTCGATGACGCCGTCGACCTGGCTCATCCGGTAGCCCCGCATCGCCGTGTCGAAGCGCAGCTCGTCGATGTCGGATGGTGTCAGCTGGTCCTCCGGGAGCGGGACGTGGCTCATCGTCGTCGTCGCGTCGGCGAGCGAGCCGTCGACCCGGCCGAGAACGGCCGCGGCGGTGACGACCGCCACGATGACCGCGACGAAGAGCGCCAACCAGATCACCGGACGATGGTGCCACGCCGGACTAGCAGGACGGTCACCGGACGGCTGCTCGGAAGGCTATTCGGCGTCGTGCGCTCCCCGGAGCTCCCGGGTGTCGACCTGCTCATCCCACCGGATCACGTGCTGGACCGCGTCGGCGACGTCGTCGGTGACGTGGACGAGCTCGAGGTCGCTCTGGTTGATGGTTCCGCGGGGCAAGGCGGTCTCCCGGAGCCACCCGAGGAGGCCGCCCCAGTAGTCGCTGCCCATGAGCACGACGGGGAAGGACGTCACCTTGCGCGTCTGGACGAGGGTGAGCGCCTCGAACAGCTCGTCGAGCGTGCCGAAGCCCCCGGGCAGGACAATGAACCCCTGGGCGTACTTGACGAACATCGTCTTGCGCGCGAAGAAGTACCGGAAGTTGACGCCCAGGTCGACGTAGGGGTTGAGGCCGGACTCGAAGGGCAGCTCGATGCCGAGCCCGACGGAGGTGCCGCCAGCCTCCCAGGCCCCCTTGTTGGCGGCTTCCATCGCGCCGGGGCCGCCGCCGGTGATCACGGCGAACCCGGCCTCGACGAGGGCCCGCCCGACCCGGACCGCGAGCTGATAGGTCGGGTGGTCGGGCTTGGTCCGGGCCGAGCCAAAGACGCTGACCGCCGGGCCCAGCTCGGCCAGCGCGCCGAACCCCTCGACGAACTCGCTCTGGATCCGCAGCACCCGCCACGGGTCGTTGTGCAGCCAGTCGGCGCTCTGACCTGGCGGCGGCGCGTCGAGGAGCCGCTGGTCGGCGGTCGTCAGCGGGACCCGGTCCCCGCGGACGGTGACCGGTCCGACCTGACGGCTCGGCTCGAACGCGGTCGCGGCGGCCTCCGCGTCGTGAGCTGCCCCGTGGTCCGTCACGCGAGCCACCGAAGCAGCGCCTGCTCCGCGTCGACGTACTGGTGCGCCGGTGCCCGTTCGTCGTCGGTGTGGGCGAGGTTGGGGTCGCCGGGGCCGAAGTTCACGGCCGGAACGCCGAGCGCGGAGAACAGCGCGACATCGGTCCAGCCCTCCTTCGCAGCGACTGGCAGGCTCAATGCCTCGACGAACGCCGTGGCTGCCGGCAGGGTCAGGCCCGGCCGGGCACCTGGCTCATTGTCCGTGATGGCGAGCTCGAGGCCGTCGAACACCTCCCGGACATGGGCCTCGGCGTCCGCGACCGACTTGTCCGGCGCATACCGGTAGTTCACCGTGATGAGGCACCGGTCGGGGATCACGTTTCCCGCGATCCCGCCCTCGATACCGACGGCCTGCAGCGCCTCGTGGTAGTCGAGGCCGTCCACGGTGACCGTCTGCGCCTCGTATGCGGCAAGCCGGCGCAGCACCTCACCGGCGTCGTGGATCGCGTTGTGGCCTTTCCAGGGTCGTGCTGAGTGGGCGGCGACGCCCTTCGTGACGATCTCAGCGCGCAGCGTGCCCTTGCACCCGCCCTCGATGGCCCCGTTGGACGGTTCGAGGAGGACGGCGAAGTCCGCGTCGAGGATCTCCGGGCGGTCCCTGGACAGATGCGCCAGCCCGTTGAACTGCGCGTCGATCTCCTCGCTCTCGTAGAAGACGTAGGTGATCTCGCGGCTCGGCTCCCGGACCCGATGGGCCAGCTTGAGCTGGACGGCAACGCCGCCCTTCATGTCCACGGTGCCGCGCCCGACCAGCTCGTCACCCACCCGGCGCGTCGGCAGGTTCGGCGGATCGGTGAGAGGGACCGTGTCGATGTGACCGGCGAGGACCACCCGCTCGTGGCGTCCCAGGTCAGTGCGGGCCACGACGGTGTTGCCGTGCCGGGTGACATTGAGGTGTGGAAGCGGCCGCAACGCGTCGTGAATGGCCGTCGCGATGGCGTCCTCGTCCCTGCTCACCGACGGGATGTCGCAGAGCGCCGCGGTCAGCGTGACAACGTCCGCCTCGAGGTCGAGAGGCGCCAGGGTCGCCACGGGCTCGGCAGTCGGCATGCGCGGCAGGCTATCCCGTGACGCTGCGCCGCCGACCGGCCTGGCTAGGCTTCAGGACATGACCAGCGACGGATCGCGTCGCGCCTGGGGCCTCGGGCTGGCCACACACGTCGTCGCCGGCCTCGCCGAGGGCGAGCGCGCTCGCGTGCTCGACGTGTGGTTCCCGGAGCCGCACCTCGGCGACGACTACGACGACCAGCAGCCGACCCCGGCCGACCTCCGGACGCTGGAGTCACGCGACGACGACCGCGGAACCCAGACCGGATGTGTTGCCGTCAGCATCCACCTCGACCGCCCTCCCGCCCACGTCGTCGACGCATACCTGCGCCTGCACCTGCTGTCCCACCGGCTGGTGCGGCCGAACACCATCAACCTCGACGGGATCTTCGCGGTACTCCCCAACGTTGTGTGGACGAACTACGGACCTTGCGCCGTCGAGGGCTTCGAGCAGACGCGGCTGCGGCTGCGCCGGCGCGGCCCCGTCGAGGTCCGTTCCGTCGACAAGTTCCCGAGGATGACCGACTATGTCCTGCCGACCGGCGTTCGCATCGCCGACGCCGACCGCGTGCGCCTCGGCGCCCACCTGGCCGAGGGCACCACGGTCATGCACGAGGGCTTCTGCAACTACAACGCCGGCACGCTCGGCACGTCCATGGTCGAGGGCCGCATCGTGCAGGGCGTCGTCGTCGACGACGGCTCGGACATCGGCGGCGGGGCGTCCATCATGGGAACGTTGTCAGGCGGTGGCACCGAGCGGGTCCGCGTCGGGAAGCGCTGCCTGCTCGGAGCACAGTCGGGTCTCGGGATCGCGCTCGGCGACGACTGCGTCGTGGAAGCCGGCCTCTACCTCACGGCGGGCACGAAGGTCACCCTGCCCGACGGCTCCGTGGTCAAGGCCCGCGAGCTCTCGGGCCGCGACAACCTCCTGTTCCTCCGCAACTCGGTCACCGGCACCGTCGAGGCGCGCGACCGTTCCGGCTCGGGCATCCGGCTGAACGATGTCCTCCACGCCAACCTCTGACCGTCCACGCGTCGACGGACGAGTTCGAGGCCGGGAGCACCGCCGCCGTCGGTGGATCGCGCCGGTCAGCATCCTCGTCGTCCTCGCGATCGTCGGCGGGTCGCTCGTCGCGGTTTGGAACAAGCTTCAGAGCGAGCTGTTCTCGCCGACGTGCACGGCCACCGCGTCCGGCTCCTCGGTGACCTTCACCCCGGAACAGGCCGCCAATGCGGCGCTCATCGCGGCGATCTCCGACAAGCGGGGGCTGCCGCCGCGAGCCGCATCCATCGCCATCGCGACGGCGATCCAGGAGTCGAAGCTGCGCAACCTCACCTACGGCGACCGCGACTCGGTCGGCCTGTTCCAGCAGCGCCCGAGCATGGAGGTCTGGGGCACGAAGGAGGAGATCCTCGACCCGGTCCACTCGGCCAATGGGTTCTACGACGCCCTGGTCAAGATCGACGGATACGAGTCGATGGTCATCACCGAGGTCGCCCAGAAGGTCCAAAAGAGCGCCTACCCCGACGCCTACGCCGACCACGAGCAAGAGGGGCGCATCCTCGCCTCGACGCTGCGGGGCCAATCACCGGCCGGATTCGTCTGCCAGCTGCGGCCGGCCGAGTCCGTCGTCGCCGCGGCGACGGTTGCCGCGGACCTCGACGCCCAGCTCGGGGTCAAGGCCGCCGTCGAGGGATCGACGCTGACGGTCAACGCCCCGTCGGCCCAGCTGGCGTGGGCCGCCGGGCAGTGGGCGGTGGCCCGGGCCGAGGCCTACGGCGTGAACCGAGTGCAGGTCGGCGACCGGGCGTGGTCGCGCGGCACCGGAGGTTCGGCGGAGTCGTGGTCGACCGGAGAGAGTGCGCCGACGCCGACGACGGTGACCATCCAGCTCTGACCCGGGTCAGCGCTGTGAGAGCTCCAGGTAGTCGCGCTCCGTCGCCCCGATGTAGACCTGACGGGGCCGACCGATCTTGGTCTCCGGGTCCTGCATCAACTCACGCCACTGGGCGATCCAGCCGGGCAGCCGGCCGATCGCGAAGAGCACCGTGAACATCTTGCTCGGGAACCCCATCGCCTTGTAGATCAGGCCGGTGTAGAAGTCGACGTTCGGGTAGAGCTTGCGCTCGACGAAGTAGTCGTCCTCCAGCGCGATGGACTCGAGCTGCTTGGCGATGTCGAGCATCTCGTCGTCGCCGCCGAGCTTGTTGATGATCTCGTCGGCGGTCTTCTTGATGATCGCAGCGCGCGGGTCGTAGTTCTTGTAGACGCGGTGCCCGAATCCCATGAGCCGCACACCGTCCTCCTTGTTCTTCACCTTCTTCATGAAGGTGTCGACGTCGTAGTCGGCGTTCTGGATGCGCTCGAGCATCTCGAGGACCGCCTGGTTGGCGCCCCCGTGCAACGGGCCGAACAGCGCGTTGATCCCGGCGGAGACGCTGGCGAAGAGGTTGGCCTGGGCGGACCCGACGAGGCGGACCGTCGACGTCGAGCAGTTCTGCTCGTGGTCGGCGTGGAGGATCAGGAGCAGGTCGAGCGCCTTGACCACCGTCGGGTCGATCTCGTACGGCTCCGCGGGGAACCCGAAGGTCATCCGTAGGAAGTTCTCGGTCAGGGACAGCGAGTTGTCCGGGTAGAGGAACGGCTGGCCGACGGACTTCTTGTGCGCGTATGCGGCGATGGTGGGCAGCTTGGCGAGCAGCCGGACAGTCGAGAGCTCGACCTGGGCGTTGTTGAAGGGGTCGAGGCTGTCCTGGTAGAAGGTCGACAGCGCCGAGACCGCCGAGGACAGCACCGGCATGGGGTGCGCGTCGCGCGGGAACCCGGAGAAGAACGCCTTGAGGTCCTCGTGCAGCATCGTGTGGCGCCGGATCCGGTCCTCGAACTCGGCCAGCTGGGTCTGGCTCGGCAACTCGCCGTAGATGAGCAGGTAGCAGACCTCGACGAACGACGACCGCTCGGCCAGCTGCTCGATCGGATAGCCGCGGTAGCGCAGGATGCCCGCGTCGCCGTCGATGTAGGTGATGGCGCTCTTGCAGGACGCGGTGTTGACGAAGCCGGCGTCGTACGTGACCGTGCCGGTGTCCTTGAGCAGGGCCGAGATCCCCAGTGCGTCGGCACCGTCGGTGGCGGGGACGCCCGGCAAGGTGAGGCTCTTGTCCTCGACGGTGAGCTTGGCCTCGGCTACGTGGCTGGTCATCGGTGGCTTACCTCCGCGTTGGCGTGTCGCCGGGGTTCGACGTGCCGCCCACGCTACCGCGCAGTAGCCGGTGGCTTGTATGGCGCGTCGGTCACTGACTGCACCGCTGCCTCCGGCCCGAGGCAACGGCTCTAGTCCGCGGGAGTGGCCGTCGGTCCCCGGGCCAGCGCCTCGTCGTAGCTGCCTAGTCTGCGGTTCCAGCGGACGCCGGCGGGTGTGACCTGGGCGGCGGCCTGCGAGGCGGCGACCTCACCCCGCTGCACCGCCTCGGCGGTGATCGTGTACCGGCCCGCCCCCGGCCACGGCGGCCAGCCGGTCGACCACCGGCAGCACCACCTCCAGGTCAGACCCGGTCAACCGGGACACCCGGGCCGGCAGGTCGGCCAACAGGTCCGCCACCGCGGACAGCACGGCGACCAGCTGGTCGCCGTACCCGCCCGCCTCAAGGTTCATGCCGGCAACGCTAGAACCCGGCACCGACAGCCCACATCGACGAATCCCATTCCGGCGCAAGGGAATCCACCAGCCGATATCCACAAGGTCCGACCACGTCGTCCCACCATTCCCAGGAGCCGCGCAGGTCACCAGCGT
>DATLQE010000367.1:0-4772 GCA_035535335.1 Lapillicoccus sp.
CGACAAGATCGCCTTCACCGGTTCCACCGAGGTCGGCAAGGCGATCGCCCGCACCATCGCGGGTACCCGCGTCCGCGCCACGCTCGAGCTCGGCGGCAAGGCCGCCAACATCGTCTTCGACGACGCCCCCGTCGACCAGGCCGTCGAGGGCATCGTCAACGGCATCTTCTTCAACCAGGGCCACGTGTGCTGCGCCGGATCCCGGCTGCTGGTGCAGGAGTCCGTCCACGACGAGGTGATCCGGAAGCTCAAGCGGCGGCTCACGACGGTCCGCGTCGGTGACCCGATGGACAAGAACACCGACCTCGGCGCGATCAACTCGGCCGCGCAGCTGGACCGCATTCGGGAGATGTCGGGCATCGCCGAGGAAGAGGGCGCCGAGCGATGGAGCCCGCCGTGTGAGCTGCCGAGTCGCGGGTTCTGGTTCCCACCAACGGTGTTCACCGGCGTGGCCCAGACGCACCGGATCGCGCAGGAGGAGGTTTTCGGGCCGGTGTTGTCGGTGCTGACCTTCCGGACGCCGCAGGAGGCGGTGGCCAAGGCCAACAACACGCCCTACGGCCTGTCCGCCGGGGTCTGGACCGAGAAGGGGTCCCGCATCCTCTGGATGGCCGACCAGCTCCGCGCCGGCGTGGTGTGGGCCAACACCTTCAACAAGTTCGACCCGACGTCGCCCTTCGGCGGATACAAGGAGTCGGGCTACGGCCGCGAGGGCGGCCGCCACGGTCTCGAGGCCTACGTCGCCCTCGGAGACGTCCAGTGAGCCCCACCGCCACTCGGCCGCCGAAGAGCACGCCGCCCGGTCCCCGGCTCGACGTCCGCAAGACGTACAAGCTGTACATCGGCGGCGCGTTCCCGCGCAGCGAGTCCGGCCGGTCCTACGTCGTCACCGACCCCAAGGGGCGCTTCCTCGCCAACGCCGCGCAGGCGTCCCGCAAGGACGCCCGCGACGCCGTCAGCGCCGCGCGTGCCGCGTTCCCCGGGTGGTCCGGTACGACCGCGTACAACCGCGGGCAGGTGCTCTACCGCGTCGCCGAGGTCATGGAGGGCCGGTTCGACCAGTTCGTCGCGGAGGTGTCGGCGGCGGAGGGACTCACGGCGGCGCGCGCCCGGGCGACGGTGGCGGCGGCGATCGACCGGTGGGTCTGGTACGCCGGCTGGTCGGACAAGCTGGCGCAGGTCCTCGGCAACCTCAACCCGGTCGCCGGTCCGTACTTCGACATCTCCGCGCCGGAGCCGACCGGCGTCGTCGCGGCCCTCGCTCCTCAGTCCTCGTCGCTGCTCGGGCTGGTCAGCGTGGTCGCGCCGATCGTCGTCTCCGGCAACACCTGCGTCGTCGTCACCAGTGCGACCCGCCCGCTGCCGGCGGTGACGCTCGCGGAGGCGCTGACGACGAGCGACGTGCCGGGCGGGGTCGTGAACGTGCTGACCGGTCGGGCCGCCGAGGTTGCGCCATGGCTGGCGTCGCACCGCGACGTCAACGCCCTCGACCTCACCGGTGCCGCGGACGCCGAGGGCGTCGCCTGGGGCGACCTGGAAGCGGCCGCCGCGGACACCGTCAAACGGGTGCTGCGGCCGGCCGGCACCGGCGCAGCCGTCGTCGAGCCGGACTGGACCGTGACCCCCGACCTGCGCAGGATCCGCGCGTTCCTCGAGACCAAGACGGTCTGGCACCCCAAGGGCCGGTGAACGACGCCGGTATGGGTGCGGCGGGCCATCCGCTGGTCCTCGAGCGGATCGTCGTGCTCGCCGGTCCCTCAGGTGCCGGGAAGTCGCGGCTAGCCGCCCGGCTGCAGGCCGCATACGGCTGGCCGGTGGTCCGCCTGGACGACTTCTACCGGGATGGCGACGACCCGGCCCTGCCGACGCGCGAGCTGGGCGGGACGACGATCGTCGACTGGGACGATCCGGCGTCGTGGAACGCCGAGGCGGCGGTCGCGGCGCTCGAGCAGATCGTCCGGACCGGGTCCGTTGAGGTTCCGGTCTACGACATCGCGCAGTCGGCCGCAGTCGGCACCGCTCAGGTGGACGCCCCTCCGGACGCCCTCGTCGTGGCCGAAGGGATCTTCGCCGCCGAGATCGTCGAGGGCCTGGGCGACGCCGGGATCCTTCACTCGGCGTGGTGCGTTCGCCATCCGCGGTGGGTGACCTTCGTGCGCCGGCTGGTCCGCGACCTCGCCGAACGACGCAAGCCGCCACTCGTGCTGCTCCGCCGTGGTCTGGCCCTGAGCCGGGCGGAGCCGGCGACCGTCGCCCGGATGGAACGGCTGGGCGCGACCTGCGCGACGCCGGTCCAGGTCGAGCGGCGGCTGCGCGCCGCCCTGCGCCCCTTGCCCCGGTCGTGACGGCCAGCCGAGACTGAGGGTGTGGGCGACTGGTTCCGCGAGAACATCCTCGACACCGGGCGCCTGCCGCTGTTCTGCTTCTTCGTCGCGTTCCTGCTGACCTTCGCATTCATCCGCTTCTCGGTGCGCATGATCCGCGCCGAGGTGAGCTGGTGGCCCGGCAACATCACGCCGGGCGGACTGCACATCCACCACGTCGTCTTCGGGACGGTCGCCATGGTGGTCGGCGGGGTCGCGGGACTGGCGGTACCCCTGGATCCGGCCGCCTGGCGGGCGATCTGTGCAGCGCTGTTCGGGATCGGGACGGCGCTCGTCCTCGACGAGTTCGCCCTGATCCTCCATCTCGACGACGTCTACTGGGCCGAGGAGGGGCGGCTGTCGGTGGACGCCGTCGCCGTCGCGACGGGCGTCACGGGGCTGCTCGTCCTCGGGGTGGCGCCGGTCATCGCCGACTCCTCAGACCTGGACGACGAGAACCCGGTCCTCTTCGCCGTCAGCGTGAGCCTCGTCGTCGCCGTCACGCTGGCCCTGGCGGCGGTGACCCTCCTGAAGGGGAAGATCTGGACCGGCCTCTTCGGTCTGTTCGTGCCGGTCGTCCTGGTCGTCGGCGCGATCCGGCTGGCGCGCCCGGCATCGATCTGGGCCCGCACCCGCTACCAGGCCAGTGAGATCCGGCCGGGCCGGCCGGACAAGATGGCCCGCGCCGTGCGGAGGGAGCAGCGGTGGCACGAGCCGGTGCGGCGGCGGAAGGTCGCCCTCATGGACGCCGTGGCGGGGGCGCCGGACCCTTCGGACCCCTCCCCCCAGACGCGGTAGAACGAGCACCGCTCAGCGCGCCCCTTGATACCTTCTGACAGACACCGTCGTGGCGACGGTGGGCAGAGTCAGGGGTTGTCAGGAGTGCTCGCGAACGTCGCACGGCCGGGAGAGCCGTGAGCGGGTTCGGGCCGCCCCCGGGCGCTCCGGTGGAGGAGACGCGCCACCGACCACCGGCATACCTTCCCCCCGGCGGCCTGACCACCGGAGCGGTCGACCCGTCAGTCGGTATGCGAGGCCGCGGCCCCGACCGGGTGCTGCTCGTCACCAGCCACAAGCCCGGCATCATCTCTCTGCGCCCCATGACGCTCGGCGACGTCGTCGACGGCGCGGTCAAGCACATCCGGCGCAACGCCGGAGCGGTGTTCAGCGCGACCCTCGTCGTGCTGGCGCTCTCTGCCGTGCCGGCCATCCTCGTGGCGGCACTGGGGGCGCGGGGTTCTTGGTTCTCGGACCTCGGGGCGGACGCCGTTCTCGACCGGACCTCGTTCTTCGGGCTGCTGCTCCTGTTCGGGATCGGGTTCGCTTCGTTGGTCCTCGCCGGCGCGCTCTCCTACTCCGTCGGCGAGGCGGCGCTCGGCCGCCGGCCGGGGGTGGCCGAGCTGTGGCGGCAGGTCCGCCGTCGGCTGTTGCCGCTGATCGGGCTGGCCGCGCTGCTGACCGTCGGTCTCGCGCTCCCCGCTCTGCTCCTCGTCCTGCTCGTGGCGCTGGCGATCCAGGCGAACTCGTTGCTGGCGGCCGTGCTGATCTCCTTCGCGGGAGGGCTCATCGTCGCGGGCTGGTCGGCGGTCCTCCTCACCCGCACCTGCCTGGCCGGCGCGGCGTTGGTGCTCGAGCGCCGCACGGTCGTCGACGCGCTCAGCCGTAGCTGGGCCCTGACCCGGGACGCGTTCTGGCGCATCTTCGTCCGGCTCCTTGTCGTCGGGCTGCTCTGCGTCGTCGTGTTCTGGGTCGTCCAGCTGCCGTTGCTCGTCGTGTCGTCGATCCTCGGCGAGATCCTCTCGCTCAGCCCCAGCCTCGACGCCATGGTCTCGTCACTGGGGCTGGCCGTGGCCTCACTGCTGTCGATGACCGTCGTGGTGCCGTTCGCCGCAGGAGCGATCTCCCTGGTCTACGTCGACCAGCGGATGCGGCTCGAGGGGTTCGACCTCGTGCTCCAGCGGGCCGCCCGGGCGACGGGAAACGGGTCGTGAGCCGCCTCGCGGCCGCGCTCTCAGCCGCTCTCCCCATGGACCTCGACCCCTCGACGGACCAGGCGCGGCAGTGGCTGAGTGACGAGCTCGCGCGCAGCGAGTACCACGACACTCGCTCGTTGTTCCAGCGGCTCATCGACTGGCTCACCGAGCGGCTGGCCGACCTGCAGAGCACCCAGGGCACGGGGGGCGCCAGCTTCCCGCCACTCGTCATCACCGTCGTCGTCGTCCTCCTCGTCGCCGGGATCCTGTTTCTCTTGACCCGAATGCGGGTCGAGAGCAAGGCCGTGACCGAGCGCAGGACGCTGCTCGGCGACAGCGTCCTCACCGCGGACCAGCTGCGGCGGGAGGCCGAGCGGGCTCTCACCGAGAGCCGGTTCGGGGACGCGGTGCTCGCCTGGACCCGGGCCATGGCCCG
>DATLQE010000368.1:0-2641 GCA_035535335.1 Lapillicoccus sp.
TGTGGCCGCTGCCGCAGTACACCTCGTTCACCGACAACCCAGCACTGTGGGCCCAAGGGATCTTCTTGCCTGCGCTCGCCCTCGCTGCCGTCTTCGCTGCGAGCTACGTCCGGCTCACCCGCGCCTACATGCTCGAGACGATGTCCGAGGACTATATCCGGACCGCGCGGGCGAAGGGCGTCAAGGAGACGACGGTCATCCGTCGGCACGGCCTGCGCGCCGCCCTGACCCCGATCGTCACCGCCGCCGGCCTCGACCTCGGTGGTCTGCTCGGAGGCGCCATCGTCACCGAGCAGGTCTTCAACTTCACCGGCCTCGGGTGGAACTCCATCCAGGCGATCAACAACTACGACCTGCCGGTCATCGTCGCCGTGGTCGTCGTAGCTTCCTTCTTCATCGTCATCGCCAACCTCGTCGTCGACGTGCTCTACGGTGTGATCGACCCCCGAGTCAGACTGACCTGACGGACCGCGTACCCTGCACCCACCTCGCCGGCCGACACCCAGGGTCGAAGGAGAGCACCACCATGGCACTGCGCGACGCAACCACACCGGCACAGGCGCCCGCCCCGGGTGCCGACACGACCGCCGCCGGGTATCTCGAGCTGCGGGACGTCAAGGTCCACTTCCCCACCGACGACGGCCTCGTCAGGGCGGTCGACGGCCTGAGCTTCACGCTCGACCGCGGGCAGACTATCGGGATCGTCGGAGAGTCCGGTTCGGGCAAGTCGGTGACGAGCCAGGCCATCCTCGGGCTCCACCGCCGTAGCCGGGCCAAGACGTCAGGGTCGATCTTCCTCGACGGCGAAGACCTCATGACGGTCAGTAACGAGCGGCTGCGAAACCTGCGCGGCAACAAGATGGCGATGATCTTCCAGGACCCGCTGTCGGCGCTGCACCCCTACTACACGGTCGGCACCCAGATCGTCGAGGGCATTCGGGTGCACCACTCCGACATGTCCAAGACAGCCGCCAAGAACCGCACCATCGACCTGCTCGGCCGGGTCGGCATCCCGAACCCCAAGAAGCGGGCGGACCAGTACCCCCACGAGTTCTCGGGCGGCATGCGCCAGCGGGCGATGATCGCCATGGCCCTGGCCAACGACCCGTCGCTGCTCATCGCCGACGAGCCGACGACCGCCCTCGACGTGACCGTGCAGGCTCAGATCCTCGACCTCATGCGCGACCTGCAGCAGGAGTTCGGCTCCGCGATCATCATGATCACCCACGACCTCGGCGTCGTCGCGGAGATGGCCGACGAGATCCTCGTCATGTACGGCGGCAAGGCGGTGGAGCACGGCAGCGTCGCCCAGGTCTTCTACACCCCGCAGATGCCGTATACCTGGGGGCTCCTCACGTCGATGCCGCGTCTTGACCGGGTGCGCAAGGAGCGCCTGGACCCGGTACCGGGCAACCCTCCGTCCCTGATCAACGTGCCGTCCGGCTGTGCGTTCCACCCGCGCTGTGGATACCGCTCGGAGGTTCCCGACGACAACTGCAGGACCGTGGTCCCTGACCTCCTCGACGCCGGTGGCGACCACCTGGTGCGGTGTCACATCGCCCCTCCGCGGCGACGTGAGCTGTACGAGACCGACGTCAAGCCGCGGCTCTGAGGAGGACCCCGTGAGCAATTACGACGACGAGCGCGACAACCCGGAGACGCGGGAAGACCGGCGCGCGGCGAACCTCATCGGAGCCACGCCCGGCCCTTGGGAAGACACCGAGCAGGCGGAGAAGGACCGCCGTCTCGTACCGACCCCGACGCCGGAGGGGTCCGACGACAACGAGTTGACGCCCGAACAGGTCCCCGAGGCGGCCTCGCTGCGCGGCGCGGACCAGCGCGAGGCGCCCACCGCCGAGCTGGAGGCCATGCGGGTCTCGCAGGAGGTGGCCGACGACGCCCCCGACAGCCTGCCTGCCGACACGACGACCGAGGAGTTCACCGAGGCGGCGACCCCGAAGGACTCGGTCGGCACGGCACCGGTCGACCTCGATGAGGTGACGGTCGTCCGTGACGTGGAGACCGGGCGGATCGTCGAGAGCTCAGCGTTCACCGGGCCGCCGCTGCTCAAGATCGTCGGGCTGCAGAAGCACTTCCCGCAGTTCCGCCAGACCCTCATCCGGCACGCGGACGCGCCGGTCAAAGCGGTGGACGGGATTGACCTCAGCTTGTGGCCCGGCGAGACCGTCGGCCTGGTGGGGGAGTCTGGGTGTGGCAAGTCGACGGCGGGGCGAACGCTGCTGCGGCTGCTGGAGCCGACCGGTGGCACCATCGAGTTCGCCGGCCAAGACATCACCACGGTCCGTGGCGACACCCTGCGCAAACTGCGCCGCCAGATGCAGATGATCTTCCAGGACCCCTACGGCTCGCTGAACCCACGGCAGACGATCGGGTCGATCATCGCGGCGCCGTTCAACATCCAGGGCATCAAGCCCGAGGGCGGCACCCGGAAGACGGTCCAGAACCTCATGGAGCGCGTCGGCCTCAACCCCGAGCACTACAACCGCTACCCGCACGAGTTCTCGGGCGGCCAGCGTCAGCGCATCGGCGTGGCCCGAGCCATCGCCCTGCGTCCCCAGCTCGTCGTGTGCGACGAGCCGGTCTCCGCGCTCGACGTGTCGATCCAGGCCCAGGTCATCAA
>DATLQE010000369.1:0-6238 GCA_035535335.1 Lapillicoccus sp.
GAGCCGCTCAGCCCGCGAGGACGAGCAGCATCAGCCGGTGGAACACGAAGTCGAGGCCCGCGACGATGGCCATGATGACGAGGACGAAGACGATGACGACGATCGTGTAGTTGAGCAGCTCGGAACCGGTCGGACGCACCACCTTGCGCAGCTCGTCGATGATCTGGCTGATGAACAGCCCGAGGGACTGGAACAGACGGCTGACCGGGTTGCTCTGACGAGGACGCCGGTGAGAGCCCGCGGCCCGTCCGGACCCGCGCGATCCAGCGCGTGCTTCGGTCATTCGTTCCTCCTTCCCTCTGCTCGGATCTCTGCGCTCGCTTCGCTCGTGCAGGGCAGGAGGGACTCGAACCCCCAACCGCCGGTTTTGGAGACCGGTGCTCTACCAATTGAGCCACTGCCCTACGCGAACCCGGGTTGGGCGGGTCCGCGGGTGACCGACCCGACCCGCCCTGACGCATACTCCGACGCATACTTCATGGGCATGGCTGAGCAGGGCGGTAGGCCACCACCGAAGGGACAGCATACGTGACCGTCGCCGGTCCGAGCGAACCGCCGAGACGCCCCGGGACCCGGGCCGACCACGGTGGGAGGATGGCCGCCGTGACCACCGCGCCCGTCACCCGGACCCCGCTGGCCGACCTCCCCGAAACGGAGCTGACCGCGTTCCTCGACGAGAAGCGACAGGAGTATGCGGCGCTCAAGGATCGCGGCCTCCGCCTCGATCTGACCCGGGGCAAGCCGTCCAGCGCCCAGCTCGACCTCTCCGACGCGCTCCTCGAACTGCCCCGGACGACGAAGGACCGGTCCGGCGCGGACGTGCGCAACTACGGCGGCCTGGAGGGGCTTGCGGAGCTGCGGGAGATCTTCGCCGAGCTGCTCTGGGTCGAGCCGGAGCAGGTGGTCTGCGGCGGCAACTCCAGCCTCACGCTCATGTGGGACGTCGTGTCGTACCTGCTGCTCTTCGGCGCCCCCGAGTCCGCGCGGCCGTGGACGCAGGAGCAGAAGGTGACGTTCGTCTGCCCCGTCCCGGGTTACGACCGGCACTTCTCCATGCTGGCGGACTTCGGCATCGACATGGTCACCGTCCCGATGAACCCCGACGGCCCGGATATTTCCTCGGTCGAGACCCTGGTCCGCGACGACCCGACGGTCAAGGGCATGTGGGTCGTCCCGACCCACGCCAACCCGTCCGGGGCGATCTGCTCCCAGGAGGTCGCCGCCGCGCTCGCTTCGATGCCCACCGCCGCGCCGGACTTCCGGATCTTCTGGGACAACGCGTATGCGTTCCACCACCTCACCGAGGAAGAGGCCAAAAGCGCCGACGTCCTCACGCTGGCCGCCGCCTCAGGGAACCCCCACCGCCCGCTGATGTTCGCCTCCACGTCGAAGATCACGTATGCGGGTGCGGGCGTCGCCGTCTTCGCGGCGTCGGTGGAGAACAAGGCCTGGTACCTCAAGCACCTCGCGATGGCCTCGATCGGGCCGGACAAGCTCAACCACCTGCGGCACGTCGAGTTCTTCGGCTCGGCCGACGGCCTGCGCGCGCACATGCGCCGGCACCGCGAGATCATCGCGCCGAAGTTCGCCGCCGTGGACGCCGCCCTCACCTCGGCGTTGGACGGCCTCGGCGTCGCCGAGTGGACCCATCCCACGGGCGGCTACTTCGTCAACCTCGACGTCCTCGACGGCACGGCGTCGCGGGTGGTAAAGCTCGCGCAGGAGGCGGGGATCGCACTCACGCCGGCGGGCGCGTCGTTCCCCTACGGCCGTGACCCACGCGACCGGAACATCCGGCTGGCCCCGACCTTCCCGTCCTTGGACCAGGTCGAGACGGCCATGAGCGGCGTCGCCACCTGCGTAGCGCTGGCCGCCGCGGAGAAGCTGGCCATCGGGGTCTGAGCCCGGCGCCGTGAGCCACGGTGAGTCTCGACGCATACCGAGTCGAGGGCCTCGCGGCCGGATGGCAGAGTGACCGGTATGAGCGACGAGAGCTACAGCGCCGAAGAGCTGAACACCGACACGGGCAGCTACTCGCTGGACGACGAGGACCAGCTCGAGTCGGAGGACACCCTGGTCGACCGCGGCGTGGACAACGTCCTGGACGAGGGGTACTCGCCGCCGGAGAAGCCGTTGGGCGTCGACCGGTGGGGCACCACGGCCTGGGAGCAGTCGCAGGACGAGACGATCGACCAGCGGATCCAGCAGGAAGAGCCGGACCCGAACACTGCCTACGGTGCTCCCGACAACGAGAGCGGGCTGGACGAGGAGGCGGGCGACATGGTCGGCGGCGATGACCCCGACGCCATCCCCGCCGAGAACGACTTTGTCGGCGACATGGGGCAGCGCGCCGGCCGGCTGGTCGACCCGGACGAAGGGGTCCGTGAGGACCAGGAGAAGGACCTCGTGGCGGAGGACGTCGGCATCTCCGGTGCCGGCGCGTCCGCCGAGGAGGCCGCCATGCACATCGTGGCCGACGACATCGGGGTGGGCGACCTCGGCGTTGACGACGAAGCCGACACCGAGGGGCTGACCGAGGTCACGGCAAGCCGGATCCAGACCGACGACCCCGCCAACGAACGCGACTCGATCGCCTCACCCACCGAGTGAGCGAAGCGGAGCCGGCCCCGCGGGACGTCGCGGTGCTGCCCAAGGCGCACCTGCACCTCCACTTCACGGGGTCCATGCGGATCGGCACCCTCGCCGACCTGGCCCGCGAGCGCGGCGTCCCGTTGCCCGAGGCGTTCACCGACGAGTGGCCGCCGCAGCTGCACGCGACGGACGAGCGGGGCTGGTTCCGGTTCCAGCGCCTCTACGACCTGGCCCGAGCGTGCGTTCGCGGCGAGGGTGACCTGCGACGGATCGTCCGGGAGGCGGCCGAGGACGACGCCGCGGAAGGCTCGCGCTGGCTCGAGATCCAGGTCGAGCCGTCGTCGTACGCGCCCTACGTCGGCGGTGTCACGCCGGCGTTGGAGATCATCCTCGACGAGGCGGCCGCCGCGACGACGGCCACGGGCGTCGGGGTTGCCGTCGTCGTCGCCGCCAGCCGGATCCGGCACCCCCTCGACGCGCGCACCTTGGCGAGACTTGCGGTCCGGTATGCGGGTGACGGCCCTGGCACCGTCGTCGGGTTCGGGCTCTCGAACGACGAACGGCGGGGGTCTCTGCCCGACTTCGCGCCCGCCTTTGAGATCGCGCGTCGCGGCGGCCTGGCCCTCGTGCCACACGGCGGCGAGCTGCTCGGCCCGGCTTCGGTCGTGGACACGCTCACCGTGTTCCGGCCGGACCGGGTCGGCCACGGAGTCCGGGCCACTGAGGACCCGACCGCCCTGGACCGCGTCGCCCAGTCGGGTGTGACGCTGGAGGTCTGCCCCGGCAGCAACGTGGCGCTGGGCGTCTATGCCGACCCCGAGCAGGTGCCGCTGCGGACCCTCGTCGACGGCGGCATACCCGTCGCCCTCGGCGCCGACGACCCGCTGCTGTTCGGCACCCGACTCGCCGCGCAGTACGCGTTGGCGCGCGAGGACCTGGGGTTCACCGACGCCGAGCTGGCCACCCTCGCCCGGCAGAGCCTCGAGGGCAGCCGGGCGCCGGAGACCGTCCGCAAGGCCGCCCTGGCCGACGTCGACGCGTGGTTGGCCGACTGAGCCGGTGTCCCAGGACCGTGAGCCCGAACCTGTGAATGCCGATTTGGTCGGCGCCCGAGCCCCAAGGCACGCTGAACGTCATGAAGACCGCCGTGGCCGTCGCCGGGGCCGCTGTTCTGCTCCTGGCCGGCTGCGCCTCCGGCAGCGACGGGGACAGCCCGGCGGTGAGCGGCACCGAGGCGGTGGCGGACGCCACCACGGCTCCCGAGCCGGCCTCGAGCACGACGGCCACCGCGGCGGCGTCCACGTCGACGGCGACGGCGACCGACGTGCCGACCGCGTTCCCGTCGGCCTTCACCGACGTCAACCAGACCATCAACGACTCGGACCTCAAGGAGTCGATCACCGTCAAGCGAGTGGCTCGGCAGCTGCCGTGGCCGGCGGGCTACAAGGCGTCGGCGCAGGCGTACGAGCTCGTCGCCCTCGAGATGACGTGGACGCCGTCCAAGGACTACACGATCCCGATCCGCAAGCAGGACTTCGCCATCAACACCGGCAGCCAGTTCCCCAACACCCCTGACCCGATGGTCAACGACGCGGCCAAGGCGGCGGGATGGTCGCTGCTGCCGGACCAGATCGACAAGGGCGACGCCGTGACCGGGTGGCTGATCTTCAAGGTCGACCCGCGGAACGCCCCGAAGATGACGCTCGAGTACAAGCGGCCGGCGGTCCAGGTGAGCGGCAGCCGAACGTCGTTCGCCGCCAAAACGTTCACCATCGGGCTGGTCGGCTGAGTCGGCGGCTCATCGGGGTCCCCGCGAAGTATCGGAGCGGAGCGCGGGGTCCCCGCGAAGTATCGTGGCGAAGCGAAGAACTTCGTGGGGTGAGTCAGAGGCTCACTCCCAGGAGCACCGGCTCGTTCACCAACCGGATGCCGAAGGCGTCATCCACTCCGTTCCGGATCTCGCGGGCGAGCGCCACGATGTCGGCCGTGCGTGCCGACCCGCGGTTCGTCACCGCGAGGGTGTGCTTGTCGGAGAGGGCGGCGGGGCCGGGTTCGCCATGTCCTTTGCGGAATCCGGCCCGTTCGATGAGCCAGGCGGCGCTGGTCTTCCGGTGTCCGTCGGCCTCGGGCCAGACCGGCAGGTCGGGAGCGCCCTCGCCCAACCGGTCGCGCACTCGCTTAGCGAGGGCGTCCATGTCCTCGGTCGCGAGGATCGGGTTGGTGAAGAACGACCCGCAGCTCCACGTGTCATGGTCGGCGGCGTCGAGGACCATGCCACGGCGCCGCCGCTGCTCCAAGACGGCGAGGCGGGCGTCCGCGAGCGGCACCCGGGCGCCGAGCTCGACGCCCAGGGAACGAGCCAGGTCCGCATACCGGACCGGCTCGGAGAGGTCCGCCACCCGCAGCTGGAAGAGGACGTCGAGGACGACGAACCGCGACGGGTCCCGCTTGAACCGCGAGTCGCGGTAGGTGAACCCGCAATCCGACCCGAACACGGTATGGACCCGTGCGTCCCGACGGTCCCAGACGCGGACCTGGGCGACGGTCTGCGCGACCTCCTGCCCGTAGGCGCCGACGTTCTGGATCGGCGTCGCGCCCGTCGACCCGGGGATCCCCGCCAGGGCCTCGATCCCCGACCAGCCCCGCTCGACGGCCTGGGCGACGAGGTCGTCCCACGGCTCGCCCGCAGCGACGCGGACGTTCGCTCCTCCGCAGCGGTCGTCGGACTCGACGCGTATGCCCGTGGTCTCGACCCGCACGACGGTCCCCGGGAATCCCTCGTCGGCGACGACAAGGTTCGAGCCGCCGCCGAGGACAAGCAGCGGCTCCTCCGCGTCGTCGACCTCGCGGACGGCGTCGACGAGCTCGTCGGTCGTCGTGACACGGACCAGCCGGGCCGCCGGGCCGCCGACGCGCATCGTGGTCAGCCCCGACAGCAAGGTGCCCTGCTCCTGACGCATGCGCTCGAGCGAGCTCAGTCGAGGCGGACGACGGCGACCGCCCGGCCGAGGACTTTCTCGCCGCCGCTGGTCGCGGTGAGCTCCACGGTGGCGCGCTTCGCCTCGCTGTCGACCGACTTGACGACACCCTCGACGACGATGTCGGCGCCGCCCTCGTAGGGCACGACCACCGGTTTGGTGAACCGGACCGAATACTCGACCACCCGGCCCGCGTCGCCGGCCCACTCGGTCACGGCGGTCACGGCCGAACCCATGGTGAACATCCCGTGGGCGATGACGTCCGGGAGCCCGACCTTCTTGGCGAACCGCTCGTCCCAGTGGATGGGGTTGCGGTCCAACGATGCTCCGGCGTACTGGACGAGGGTGGCCCGCTCGATGTGGACGGTCTTGCCGGGCAGTGTCTGACCGGCCTCGACGTCGGCCACGGTCAGGATGCCGCCCATCACTCGTCCCCTCGGATGACGAGGGTGGAGACCGCCGTGCAGACGGGTTCGCCCTGGACGCTGAGCTCGGTGCGGGTGGTGACCATCGCGTGCCCGCCGGCGGCCCGGACGGAGTCGACATGCAGCACGCCGACGACGTCGTCACCGGCGGTGAGGGGCCGATGGTGGACGAACTTCTGCTCGCCGTGGACGACGCGGCTGTAGTCGATGCCGGCCTCGGGGTCGGTGACCAGCTGGGCGTCG
>DATLQE010000370.1:0-2966 GCA_035535335.1 Lapillicoccus sp.
GCCGAACCGTAGCTGGACTGAACGATCGCCTGCATCGTCTCCGGTAGAGCGGGATGAGGCGCAGCGGGAATGGGCGTAGCGGGATTACTCGAGTCACGGTGGACGGCAGGATGCTCTCCGGCTCGCACGACGGGCGCTCCCCTTGGTGTCTCTGGCGCCGCGGGGCGGGTTCCGTTGGCGATGACCGGGTTAGTGGTGGCGGACATGTCGACCCCGTCTGTAGTGATATTCCGGCTGTGGCGCGCGAACGCGTGGTCGTCCGGAAGGGAAGTGGTGCGTGGAAGGAGGCGTGGTGACGCCTGTTGATCGGGAGGTGGCGAGCATGGAGAACTCGTCGACCGTCACCGACACCGGTCCTCAAAGGCGGGGATCTCGTGGGCGGGGCTACGGTGGCCCGCGCGCCGGTGGTGCGGAACGGAATTACTAAGTACGGCCACCATAGCGTACAAAGTATGAATGCACTATCGCCTAGAGCGTCACCTTGAGTCGTCTCAGGCCAGGCGGGCTGGTCGCCTCCGCTTGGCAGCAGGGAGCGTCCGAGTCAGGGCGTCGAGGATGACGTTGAGCCCGATCTCGAATTCGTTGCCGAAGTCGTAGCCGGGCTGCAGGATGAAGTCGGTGGCCATCTCCACCAGGTGCGGGTACTCGGCGTGCTCGAATGCGCTCATGATGGGTTCGGCGACGTCGCTGATGGTCTCCGGGTCGTCGAACGGCAGCGCCGCCTCTTGGAGTGCGAACCCGTACACGTAGCTGTCGATGAGGGCGTAGGCGTGGGCGGTCATCTCGACGGAGAAACCTGCTGCACGCAGGGTGCCGATCATCGTGTCGTGGTGCCGCAGCGTCGCCGGGCCGGGGGACTTTCGCGACTCTAGGAGCCCGAGCGCCCAGGGGTGACGTCGAAGCGCGGCCCGGGCCGAGGCCGCTCCCTGACGGATCTCGTTCTGCCAGTCGCCACTGCGGGGCGGCAGGTCGATCTCGGCGAACACGACGTCGACGATGCCGTCCAGGATCTCGCTCTTGTTGGCCACGTAGTGGTACACCGCCATCGGCTTGACGCCGAGCTGCTGGGCCAGCGAGCGGATCGTCAACCCGGCGATGCCGCCGGCGTCGGCGACCGCGACAGCGCCGAGCAACACCCGCGCACGGCTGAGTGGAACGCGTTCCGCACGACGGTCATCGGCTGGTTGCAGCATCTTCGCTCCCTCACATCGGTTCTGCCCGTACTTTGTATGGTAGCGTGGATTTACTTAGTACGGAACGAACGGAGCCTTCCCAGGCCCGCCGGAACGGCACCCAGGTATGGGCTCCGCAGTGCGGCGCGGCGCGGCGAGTCCAGCCACATCGTCATGTTCACCATCTCTTAACCGACAGGAACCACGCCCATGACCTCCTCAGCGCCGACCTCATACCCATCGCCGACCGTTTACCCGGTCCAGTTGACCGGGCAGTTCGATCCGCAGCTGTCCCGCTGGCTGTGGCTGGTGAAGTGGGTGCTGGCCATCCCGCACTACGTCGTGCTGGCATTCCTGTGGGTCGCCTTCGGGGTCACCACGTTGCTGGCCTGGTTCGCCATCCTGTTCACCGGCCGGTACCCCCGGGGTCTGTTCGAGTTCAACGTCGGCGTGCTGCGGTGGAGTTGGCGGGTCGGGTTCTACGCCTCCGGCGCGATCGGCACCGACCGGTACCCACCGTTCACGCTGTCCCGGACCGACTACCCCGCGGACTTCGACGTCGACTACCCCGAACACCTCTCCCGCGGACTGGTCCTGGTCAAGTCGTGGCTGCTGGCCATCCCGCAGTTGATCATCGTGGCCTTGGTCACCGCCGACATGCCCCTGTGGTGGACCGCCAGAAACGACTGGGGCTCCGGCCAGCAGTCAACCGTCGGGATCTCCGTGCTCGGAATCCTGGTTGTTGTCGCCGGCCTCGTCCTGCTGTTCACCGGCCGCTACCCGCGCCCGCTGTTCGACGTCCTCATCGGCGTCAACCGTTGGATCTACCGGGTGCTGGCCTACGTCGCCCTGATGCGCGACGAGTACCCGCCGTTCCGCCTGGACCAGGGCCCCCACGAACCCGCTGGCCGGCCCGCCGACGGCCCGGCCGCCACACCACCACTGGTCACCGCGCCGGCCTGAGTCGAGTCAGAAAAGGACCCGACACGCCCCAGCCGCAAGGAGCAGCACGATGACACCGATCGCGGGGCCGATGACCGGCCGGACCGTGCTGGTCACCGGCGCCACCGGGGGGATCGGCAAGGCGACCGCCCTCGGCCTGGCCGCGATGGGCGCACATGTGGCCATCACCGGCCGGGACATGGGCCGCACCGACGCAGCAGCTGCCGAGATCCGGGCAGCCAGCGGCGAGAGGGTCGATACCTTCGTCGCGGACCTGTCCGCCCAGTCCCAGGTACGAGGACTGGTCGCCGAGATCCTGCAGCGCCTCCCGCGGATCGATGTGCTGGTCAACAACGTGGGCGGGTATTGGAACACCCGGCACGTCACCGCCGACGGGCTGGAGCGCACCTTCGCGTTGAACCATCTCGCCCCGTTCCTGCTCACCAACCTCCTCCTCGACCGGCTTATGCGAAGCGCATCGGCCCGGGTGGTCACGGTGTCCTCCAACGCGCACGCGATGGGCCGGATCGACTTCGACGACCTGCAGGGTGAGTGCTCCTACTCGGGAGCTCTGGCCTACAACCAGTCCAAACTCGCCAACGTCCTCTTCACGTACGAGCTCGCCACGAAGCTGCAGGGCACCTCCGTCACGGTGAACGCGCTGCACCCCGGGGTCGTACGTACCGCGTTCGGGGCCGAGGACCCCGCCAGCGTCCAACGCTTCCTCATCCCGTTCGTGCGGCCCTTCATGAAGAGCCCCACCCAAGGTGCCGCCACCTCCATCCACCTCGCATCCGCCCCCGAGCTCGCGCACGTCACCGGCCGCTACTTTGCGGACAGTAAGGAGAAGCG
>DATLQE010000371.1:0-2630 GCA_035535335.1 Lapillicoccus sp.
CGCCGCGTCGGCAGCTCGCGTTCGCGGACCTTGAGGAAGCCTTGTGGGTCAGCCACGGGACGCCTCCATGATCCGCTCCCACACCTCGGCGCCGTCCAGGTCGAGACCCTGGGCCTCGGCGTCTGCCCTGACGTCGAGGACACGCTGGTAGTCGCGCGGCAGCACGAGCGTGAAGCGGTTCCGGCTCTCCGCCCACGCGGTGAGCAGGCGGTCGGCGACCGGCGACTCGGTCCACTCTCGGTGTGCCTCGAGCAGCCCGCGAAGCACGGTCCCGTCCTTGTCGCGCAACGGAACCAGGTCGACCAGCTCGGGGTTGACGAGCTCCGGACGCAGGTCGAGCACGTAGGCGACGCCGCCGGACATTCCGGCCGCGAAGTTGCGCCCGGTCGGTCCCAGGACGACGACGGTGCCGCCGGTCATGTACTCGCAGCCGTGGTCGCCGACGCCCTCGACGACCGCGGTGACTCCGGAGTTGCGCACGCAGAACCGTTCGCCGGCCTGGCCGCGCAGGAAGATCTCACCGGTCGTCGCGCCGTAGGCGACGACGTTGCCGGCGATGACGTTGTGCTCCGCGGTGAGCGGGGCGGACCGGTCCGGGCGAACGACGAGCCGGCCGCCCGACAGGCCCTTGCCCAGGTAGTCGTTCGCGTCACCGTGCAGCATCAGCGTGATGCCCGCCGGCACGAACGCCCCGAACGACTGCCCGCTCGACCCGGTGAGGGTGAACTCGATGGTCCCGTCCGGCAGCCCGTACGGATGCCGCTTGGTGAGCTCGTGGCCGAGCATCGTCCCGACCGTGCGGTTGACGTTGCGGATGGTCACCGTGGCGCGGACCTGCTCGCCCTCGTGCAAGGCCCCCTGGGCTAGGGCGACGAGCTGGTGGTCCAGCGCCTTCTCGAGGCCGTGGTCCTGGCTGACGGTCTGGTATGCGGTGCCACCGGTCGGGTCCTCGACCATCGTCAGCACGGGGGTCAGGTCGAGACCCGCGGCCTTCCAGTGCTCGACGGCCCGGTCGGTGTGGAGGGCGTCGACGTGACCGATCGCCTCGGCCAAGGTATGGAACCCCAGGGCGGCGAGGTGCTCGCGGACCTCCTCGGCGATGTACTCGAAGAACGTCTCGACGAACTCGGGCTGGCCGGAGAACCGCGCCCGCAGCTCGGGGTTCTGGGTGGCGACGCCGACCGGACAGGTGTCGAGGTGACAGACCCGCATCATGATGCAGCCCGACACGACGAGCGGCGCGGTCGCGAACCCGAACTCCTCGGCACCGAGCAGGGCGGCGATGACGACGTCACGACCGGTCTTCAGCTGGCCGTCGGTCTGGACGACGATCCGGTCGCGTAGGCCGTTGAGCCGCAGTGTCTGCTGGGTCTCGGCCAGGCCGAGCTCCCACGGCGCGCCGGCGTGCTTGAGCGACGTGAGCGGCGACGCGCCGGTGCCGCCGTCGTAGCCGGAGATGAGGACGACGTCGGCGTGCGCCTTGGAGACGCCGGCCGCCACCGTACCGACACCGATCTCCGACACGAGTTTGACGTGGATCCGCGCCTGCGGGTTGGCGTTCTTGAGGTCGTGGATCAGCTGGGCCAGATCCTCGATCGAGTAGATGTCGTGGTGCGGTGGCGGCGAGATGAGACCCACACCCGGCGTCGAGTGCCGAGTCTTGGCGATCCACGGGTAGACCTTCGGGCCGGGCAGCTGGCCACCCTCCCCCGGCTTCGCGCCCTGGGCCATCTTGATCTGGATGTCGTCGGACTCGGTGAGGTAGAGGCTCGTGACGCCGAAGCGTCCCGAGGCGACCTGCTTGATCGCGGAACGACGGGACGGGTCGAGTAACCGGTCCTCGTCCTCCCCACCCTCACCGGTGTTGGACTTCCCGCCGAGCCGGTTCATGGCGATCGCCAGCGTCTGGTGGGCCTCCAGGCTGATCGAGCCGTAGCTCATCGCTCCGGTGCTGAACCGCCTGACGATCTCACTGACCGGCTCGACCTCGTCGATCGGCACCGGTGGCCGGCCCGTCTCGTCGCCCGGCGCGAACTCGAAGAGGCCGCGCAGCGTCATCAGCCGTTCCGACTGCTCGTCGACCCGCGACGTGTACTGCTTGAAGATGTCGTAGCGCCGCGCTCGGGTGGCGTGCTGCAACCGGAACACCGTCTCCGGGTCGAAGAGGTGCGGCTCCCCCTCGCGGCGCCACTGGTACTCGCCACCGACCCACAGCTTTCGGTGTGCCGGGTGGATGCCCTCGCGCGGGTAGGCGACCGCGTGCCGGGCCGCCACCTCCTCCGCGATGACGTCGAGATCGACCCCGCCGAGCTGGGTGGTCGTGCCGGTGAAGTACCGCTCGACCATGGCCTGCGACAGGCCGATCGCCTCGAACACCTGGGCGCCGTGGTAGGACGCCACGGTCGAGATGCCCATCTTCGACATCACCTTCAGGACGCCCTTGCCGAGCGCCTTGATGAGGTTGGCGACGGCCTTCTCCGGCGAGACGCCGGTGATCGTGCCGTTGCGGATGAGGTCCTCGACGGACTCCATCGCCAGGTAGGGGTTGATCGCCGCGGCGCCGTAACCGACGAGCAGCGCCACGTGGTGGACCTCGCGGACGTCGCCGGCCTCGACGAGCAGGCCGACCT
>DATLQE010000372.1:0-6050 GCA_035535335.1 Lapillicoccus sp.
CAGTGGGTGGCGCACCGGTATCCGCAGCTCGGCTCGGCGCTCGCCGCCGTGACCGCCGGCGGGCTGGCCGCGTGGGCGCTCACGCGACGCCGGTGAGCGGAGCGTCCCCCGTTTCCGACCGACTGGCGCGAGCCAGTGGGATCGCCGCCTGCGCGTGGGGCACGGTCCTCCTCGCCAAGGGCCGCGAGGTGTGGTTCCTCGCCGACGGTCGAGAGCCGTCCTCGTCCGACGAGGCGGCGGTCCTGATCCTCGGCAGCCGCCATCTCGCCCAGGGCCTGATCCAGGTGGCGATGCCGAGCCGGTTCCAGCGGCTTTGGGTCGGCGTCGACGTCACGCACGCGATGTCGATGTTCTGGCTGGCGGCGGTCGACGAGCGACGCCGCGGACCGGCCCTCGTGACGGCGGTCGCCGCGCTGGGGGCGGCCGCCCTGACGTTCGCGGCCCGGCGACGCGCCTGAGGCGTCGCCGCGTCGCGCGCTGCCGGTTCGACTCGCTGAGCGAGGGGTAGGTCCTGCACATGTCGTTCTCCGCTGTCCTGTCCCGGCTCGTCGACCGCTTCACCGAGCCCGTGGAGCGCGCCGACATGCTCGATGCGCCGTCCGAAGCGCTCGACAAGGTCGTCGCGTCGGCGATCCCCCACGGGCCGGTCAAGGACCTGCTCTCCGGCGTCGCCGTGGGTCACCCGCTCCATCCGGCGCTCGTGACCGTGCCGATCGGGGCCTTCACCGGAGCGCTGGCCCTCGACCTCACCGGTCGTGAGCAGTCGGCCGCGCGCACTCTCGTCGGCCTGGGGCTGCTCAGCAGCGTGCCGACGGCCTTGGCGGGTCTCTCCGACTGGAGCGACACCCGAGGGGCCGAACGCCGGGTCGGTTTCGCTCACCTCACCCTCAACGTGGCCGGGCTCGGGATCATCGCGGCGTCGTGGTTCTCGCGCCGCAAGCACCCGGGCACCGGCCTCTTCGACAGCCATGGTCCCTGGCTGACGCTCACCGGGTTCGGGGTCCTCGGAGCATCCGCGTGGCTGGGCGGTCATCTCTCGTATGCGATGGGGGTCGGCGTCGACACCACCGCATTTCAGCGTCCACCGAAGGAGTGGACCGACACCGTGGCCGAGGACGAGCTCACGGAAGGCCAGCCGATCGCCAGCACGGTCGGCACCATTCCCGTTCTCCTGGTTCGCACCGGTGGCCGGATCCACGCGCTGGCCGATCGTTGCACGCACCGCGGTGGCCCGCTGCACGAGGGCCGGCTGGAGGACGGGTGCATCGAATGTCCATGGCACGCAAGCCGGTTCGCGCTCGAGGACGGAGCCGTCGTCCGGGGACCGGCCACCCGGCCCGCTCCCGTGTTCGAGACCCGCGTGTTCGGCGGTCGCGTTCAAGTCCGCCGCGACGAGGTCCGGACCCTACGGCTGAACCCGGCCGGCTGACGCATCCACCAACCCGGCGCATACCCCTCCTTGAGGTCACACTGGAAACGACCGTGCCGGAAGGGGTGTGCGCGTGCCGACGTCCGACAGGCTGACGACGTACCGGAACAAGCGCGACTTCACGCGGACGCGCGAACCGGCGGGGGCCACGGTCTCAGTCGGGTCGCTGCCGACGGGAAACCGCTTCGTCGTGCAACGGCACCGCGCCCGGCGGCTGCACTACGACTTCCGCCTCGAGATGGACGGCGTCCTGGCCAGCTGGGCGGTCCCCAAGGGACCCTCCTTGGATCCGAACGTGCGCCGGGCGGCCTTCCACGTCGAGGACCACCCGCTCGAGTACTACGACTTCGAGGGGGTCATCCCCGCGGGCGAGTACGGCGGTGGCGACGTGATCGTGTGGGACGTCGGCACCTGGGACCACTACTACCAGCGCGAGGACCGCGACCCGGTCGACGCCGTGGCCCGCGGCGAGCTGCACGTGGAGCTGGACGGTCAGAAGCTCAAAGGCAAGTTCGTCCTGGTCCGCACGTCGGTCGACGACGCCGGCAAGGAGAGCTGGCTGCTGCTGCACAAGAAGGACGAGTTCGGGACGAAGGGCTGGGACGCCGAAGACCATCCGCGGTCCGTCCTGTCGGGCCGCACCAACGACGAGGTCAAGGCCGATCCCGATCGGTTGTGGCGGTCCGACCTGCCGGCGTCGGAGGCGGCGATCCCGTTGCGGCCGCCGGTGTTCGCTCCGGTCTCCCGGGCGGAGCTGCGCGCCCTGGACCGGCTCGGGTCGTCCGGCCGGTGGGAGGTCTTCGGCCGCGAGCTCAGGGTCACCAATCTCGACAAGGTGCTCTTCCCACCTCGGTCCCGGGAGAAGCCGGTCACCAAGCGGGATCTGGTCCGGTATGCGGCGCAGATCGGCCCGACGCTCGTCCCCTACCTGACCCGTCGCGCACTGAACATGCATCGATATCCGAACGGGGTTGGTAGCGCTGGCTTCTGGCACAAGGAACTCCCGAATCATGCGCCGTCGTGGCTGAGCCGGTGGGACAACCCGGACGCTGACCCGGACGAGACGCAGACCTACGTGGTGGTCGACGAGCCGGCGGCGGTCGTGTGGGCTGCGAACTTCGGCGCGCTGGAATGGCACGCGTGGACGTCACGCGTCGAGGACCCTCAGCTGCCCACGTACGCCCTGTTCGACATCGACCCGGGCGAGACGACGACGTGGTCGGAGGTCCTGGCGCTGGCGCGGCTGCACCGCACCGCTTTCGAGCATCTCGGCGTCGCTGCCTTCCCGAAGCTCACCGGTCGTCGGGGGCTGCAGATCTGGGTGCCCATCGCGACCGGACCGTCCTTCGACGACACCCGCGAGTGGGTGGAACGGGTGTCACGGACGGTCGGCGCCGTTCTGCCGGACGCCGTCAGCTGGAAGTGGCAGGTACGCGAACGGGGCGGGCTGGCCCGGCTCGACTACACGCAGAACGCGATCAACAAGACCCTCGTCGCGCCGTACAGTCCGCGAGCGACCGCCGGTGCGTCGGTCTCCGCTCCGATCGAGTGGGACGAGCTCGAGGACCCTCGGCTGCGGCCCGACCGCTACACGGTCCGCAGCATCCTCAAGCGACTCGACGAGCGCGGGGACGTCTTCGCGCCGGTGCTGACGACGCCGCAGCGGCTCCCGCGCCTGCAGTGACGGGCCGCCTCACAGGACCGGGCGACCCCCGGTCACGGCGATCCGTGCCCCGGACACGTAGCTCGACTCGTCCGAGGCCAGCATGACGTAGATGGGCGCGAGCTCCGCGGGCTGTCCCGCACGGCCGAGCGGGGTGTCGCCGCCGAAGCTCTTCACCTTCTCCTCCGGCATCGTCGAGGGGATGAGTGGCGTCCAGATCGGGCCCGGCGCCACGCTGTTGACCCTGATGCCGTCCGGTCCGAGTAGCTGAGCCAGGCTGGCACAGAAGTTGGCGATGGCCGCCTTGGTGGCCGCATACGGAGCCAGCGTCGGCGACGGCATGTCGGAGTTCACCGACGAGCTGCCGATGATCGACCCGCCGGACCGCATGTGCGGTAGTGCCGCTTTGACCAGGTAGAAGAACGCGGAGACGTTCGTCGCGAACGTGTGCTCCCACTCGTCGTCGGAGATCTCGTCGAGGCTTTCGTGGCTCATCTGGTAAGCCGCGTTGCTCACCAGCACGTCGATCTGGCCGAACTCGGCGACCGCCCGGTCGATGATGTCGCGGCACTGCTGGGCCTGGGCGATGTCACCCGGCAGCAGCACCGCCTTCCGGCCGGCCTCCCGGACCAGGCGCGCCGTGTCCTCGGCGTCCTCGTCCTCGTTGAGGTACGACAGCAGCACGTCAGCGCCTTCACGCGCATACGCGATCGCCACCGCCCTTCCGATCCCGCTGTCCGCGCCGGTGATCACCGCCTTCTTCCCCGCGAGGCGGCCGGTGCCGCGGTAGGACTCCTCGCCGTGGTCTGGACGAGGCCGCATCTGGGCGGTGGTGCCGGGCGGTTCCTGGGTCTGGGCAGGTTGGCTCATGCCGGCTCGTTACCCCACCCGAGACTCCGTATGCGTCCGACGTGCGCGTGAGACGGTTGGGCCCATGGTCAGCGCGCTGCCCCGGGACGTCACGCCGATGCTCGCGACCGCCGGGCGCCTGCCGGAACACGACGACGGCTGGGCCTACGAGATCAAGTTCGACGGCGTGCGGGTCCTCGCCTTTGTCGAACAGGGCAAGGCGACGCTGGTGACCCGCAACGGCAACGAGGTCACCGCGTCCTACCCCGAGCTGGCGGACATCGCGGGGCCCCTCGACAACCGGTCCGCCATCCTCGACGGCGAGGTGGTCGTCTTCGATGACAAGGGTCGGACCGACTTCTCGCTGCTCCAGTCCCGGATGCACGTCCGCGCGCCGTCGGAGGCACTGCGGCGCTCGGCCCCGGTCAAGCTGCTCGTCTTCGACCTGTTGTTCCTCGACGGCGCGTCGCTCATGCCGCGGTCGTACGACGAGCGGCGTGCCGCGTTGCTCGACCTCAGGCTACGAGCGACCTCATGGGACACGCCGCGGGCCGTCCAGGGAGACGGGCCGACGATCCTCGAGGCGTCCCGGGAGCAGGATCTCGAGGGCATCATGGCCAAGCAGCGCTCCTCGCCCTACCTGCCCGGTCGGCGGGTCACGACATGGCTGAAAGTCAAGAACATCCGCCGCACCTCCGCGGTCGTCGTCGGCTGGCGGCCGGGCGAGGGCAACCGCGAGGGGCACCTCGGCTCGCTGCTGCTGGGCGTCCACGGCGAGAGCGGGTTCGAGTATGCGGGGCAGGTCGGCACCGGGTTCACCGCCACGACGCTGGCCCAGCTCGAGGGCCTGCTGAAACCGTTGACCGCCAAGGCGTCCCCGCTCGACCAACCGGTTCCGCGGGCACAGGCGCGCGACGCGATCTGGGTGAGCCCGACCCTGGTGGCCGAGGTCGACTACACCGAGTGGACACGGGACGGCCGACTGAGGCACCCCGCCTTCAAGGGGCTGCGCGACGACTACGACCCCGCGAAGGTGGTCCGGGAGTAGGCGCCGTCACACCTCGACGGCGTCGAGGTCCTCCACCCGCCGGGTCCGCACGACCGGCGACCGCCACAGGAACAGCACGCCGAGACAGCCGCATACCCCGGCCACTACCAGCGTGATCGGTATCCCGACCCACTCAGCCATGAGCCCGCCGAGCAGCGCTCCGAGCGGGCGGATCCCGTAGTTGACCGTCGCGTACGCCCCGGCCGAGCGGCTGCGCATCCGGTCCGGCGTCATCGCGGTCTGGATCGAGTTGACGTTGATGTCGTAGAACATGACCCCCACGGAGCTGACGAACTCGACCGCGGCGAGCACCGCGATCTTCACCCAGTCCGGACCCGACGCCAGCGGGATGAACGCCAAGGGCGCGCAGAACAGCACCGCCCCGACGACGCCGGCCACACCGGGACCCAGCCGGCGGGCCATCCGGGACGCGCCGACGGCGCCGACGAGTCCGCCCACCGCGCCGACGCCGAAGGCCAGCCCGATCTGGCCGGCGTCCAGCTCGAGGGTTCGGCTGGCGAAGAGGATCACCACGGCGGACGCGACGAAGGTGAAGAAGTTGAGGACCGTCGAGCAGCCGAGCGTGGCTCGCAGGTATGGGTGACGTCGAAGGAACCGCAGCCCTTCCACGGCCCGACGCCACAGTCGCGGGCTCTCGTGCCGGCCGGCCACCGGTGGCTCCTCCACCCGGACGGAGGCGATGGCCAACGCCGACGCGACGAACGAGACGGCGTCGACCACCATCGCGACGGGCGCCGTGACCGCCTGGATCAGCAGTCCCCCGAGCGCCGGTCCCGCGATGAAGGAGCCCGACCGGGTCGCGCTGAGCAGTGAGTTCGCCTGCAGGTACTGGTCGCGGCGGACCAGTCGCGCGAAGAACGGCTGGTACGAGGTCTGGTAGAGCACCCCGCCCGCCCCGAGGACGAGCGCGACCGCATACAGCAGCCACATCGACATGAAGCCGATGCCGTGCGCGGCCGGCAGCACCGCGACCGCGGCCGCCTGCACGAGGTTGGCGACGACGAGGAGCCGCTTCTTGCGGCGATAGTGGTCGACCCAGG
>DATLQE010000373.1:0-7789 GCA_035535335.1 Lapillicoccus sp.
CGTGCAGCGTGGGCCGGTAGATGAGTTCCAGCGTGTGGCCGTCGAGCGTGCGGCTCTCGACCAGCTCCAGGTCGAAGTCGGCCGCTCCTTCGAAGATCGGCTCCGCTCCGGTCTGACCGCTGATCACCGGGAAGAGCGTGACCTGCACGTGGTCGACCAGGCCGGCGGCCATCAGCGCCCGGTTCAGCGACAGGCTGCCGTGCGAACGCAACGGCACCTCTGACTCCTCCTTGAGGCGGGCGATGACGTCGGCCGCGTCGCCGCTCACCACGTCTGCGCCGCCCGGCCAGTCGAGGGGTCCCTGCAGCGTCGTCGACACCACCGTTGCCGGCATCCCCCTCATCAGGGCGTTCGGGTCTTGCGGGTCGGGCTCCTCGGTGGTCCCGCCCAGGATCTCGGCGAACTGCCGGTAGGTGTTGGCGCCCAGGACCAACCGCTGCTCGGTGCCGTACATCTCACGGCGGCGGTCGAGGAACTCCGGGCCTTGCTTGCCCCAGTAGCCGCCCCAGTCGCCGTCGGGGCCATACGAGGCGCAGCCGTCCAGGGTGCCCAAGATGTCGAAGGTGTAGGTCACCGTCATGAGCGGTCAGTCTGCCGACGACGTGGTGATGAGCCGGCGGAGGTCGTCCAGCGTGTCGACGACGTTCTCGGCACCTGCCTCGTACAGCTCGTCCGCGGAGAACCCTCCGGTGCGGACCGCGACCGCCGGCAGGTCGGCCCGATGCGCGGCCACGCAGTCCCACGTCGAGTCGCCGACCATCACGGGACGGCCCTCACCCGCCTTGCGGAGAGCGGTCTCGAGCAGGTCTGGCGCCGGCTTGCTCCGCTCCGCGTCGTCGGCGCTGGTCCAGGCGTCGGCGAGGTCGCGGCCGCCGACCAGGTCGAGAAACGTCTCTACATGCTCGGCCGGCCCCGAGGACGCGAGGACCAGGGTCAGCCCGCTGTCTTTGATGCCGGCCAGGAGGTCGTGGGCGCCGGGGAGCGGGCGGATCTCCGGCAGCATCGGGTCGAACTCTTCCCGCCAGCCGGTCCGCAGCTCGTCGCCGTGCTTCCGTTCGACGTCGTCGTCCGTGAGGTGCGCCACCAGCTGGTCGCCGCCCATGCCGACGGAGCGGTGGATGGTCCACAGCGGCAGCGTGATGTCGATCCGGCGGAACGCCCGGAACCAGGCCAGGGCGTGCTGGTAGTTGCTGTCCACCAGTGTTCCGTCGACGTCCACGAGCACCGTGTCGATGCGGTTCCTCCACGTCATGCCAGGCCTCTTACCCAGGTCGCCCATCGAGCAACACGCAATACGCCGCCCCCGGGCTCACAGCAGCGAGCGCAACACGGGGACGAGGCCGTCCTCCTCGACGGTGCCCGTGACCTCGTCGGCCGCGTCCTTGACCTCGTCGGGCGCCTGACCCATGGCCACACCCCGCGCGGCCCAGTGCAGCATCTCGATGTCGTTGCGCTGGTCGCCGATGGCGACGGTGTCACCCGGCTCCACCCGGAGCGTGCGGCGCACCAGCTCCAGAGCCGAACCCTTCGAGACGCCCTCGGGGTTGATGTCGAGCCAGGCGGTCCACCCGACGGCGTACGAGACCCCGTGCAGTCCTGCGTGCTCGACCTGCTCCATGAACTCCTCCGACGACGCCTCCGGTCGCCGGAGGGTGACGCGGGTGGCCGGATGCGCCACCAGCTCCTCCCAGTCGACGACGACCTGCTCGCCACCGAGCTCGCCGTCCGGGAACGGGCCGCTGACCTTGAACCCGACGCCGAGGTCCTCGACGGCCACCAGCGCGTCGGGGATGACGTCCCGGAGCATGGTCAGGACCGGCCGCGGGTCGAAGGTCACCGTGTCGACGATCCGGTATCCGCTCGGCCGCTCCGGATCGAGGACCAGCGTCACGGCACCGTTGGAGCAGACCGCATACCCGCGCTCGAGTCCGAGCATTTCCACGATGGGCAGCGTCGCGACGATGGACCGGCCGGTCGAGATGACCAGATGGTGGCCGGCGTCGACCACGTCGGATACCGCATCGCGGACCGCACTCGACAGCGCGCCGACGTGGTCGATGGTCGTTCCGTCGAGGTCGAGGGCGACGAGGAGCGGGCTGAGCGGTCCGGCGCCCGGAGTGCCCGAAGTGGTGGCGAAGGTCATGGTCGCCACCACCCTACGGGCGGTCAGGCGTCGACCTTCAACGCCTCCCGAACGCCGAGCCGCCGGCCGGTGTGCAGGATCGACCGCTTGTAGAGCCGCTCGCCGACGACCATGGTCCACGCCGCGAAGGCCACGGTGACCAGCAGCGACACGAAGGGCTCCCACCACGCCGCCTCGCCGGCGAGCAGCCGCTGCGGCATCGAGATGGCGGACACCACCGGGACGTACGACCCGACCACGCGGACCACACCCTCGCCGAAGATCCCGACGAACATCGCGACCATGAGGATCGTCGTGAGGACCGGCGTCGTCGACTGCAGATCCTCGTTGCGCGTGGCCAGCGACCCGGCGACTGCCCAGAGGCAGGCCAGCGCCGCGAACCCGGCCACGAAGAAGACGAGGAACCACGCCGCCGAGGCCGCGATGAGACCGATATTGGCCGCATACGAGGTGAACGCCATGCCCACCAGTCCGACCCCGACGAAGAGAACCATCTGGGCCAGCGCGAGGAGGACGTTGCCGAGCACCTTGCCGGCCAGCAGCTCCCGCAACGGCACCGCGCTGACGAGGATCTCGACCACCCGTGACTGCTTCTCCTCGACGACGCTTGTCGCGATGGTCATCCCGAACGTGATCGACGCGACGTAGAACAGGAAGCTGAAGATGAAGCCGACCGCCGTCTTCAAACCCTCGTTGGAGTCGGGGTCGAGGAGCTGTGGCGTGACCGTGCCGCCGGCGGTCAGGGCCGCGGCGGTGGTGCCGGCCGACTGCGCGTTCGCCGCCAGAGTGCGGTCGCCGACGATCTGGGTGACGTATGCGGTCATGCTCGGCGCGACGTCGGTCTTAGCGACCAGCCGCCAGCCGTCGGCGGCGTGGACGAGGCCCACGTCGGCCGAGCCGTCGCGGACCGCCGCCTCGACGGCGGCCGCGTCCGGGGCGTCCTTGACGGTGAGGTTCATGGCGTCCTCGCGCTGGGCGGCGGTCTCGCCCACCTGCTCCATCGCCGACCGGGCGCCGTCGCCGGTGACGACCGCGGTGACGTCGTTGCTCTTGCCGGACAGGAACACCTGCAGGGCCAGCCCGCCGGCGATGAGGACGAGAGTGATGAGGGTGCCGACGACGAAGTTGCGGTCACGGAGCTTGACGACGATCTCTCGGACCATGACGATCGGCCAGACCGCCTGACCACTGGTGCGCGGCGCCTCGGGGGCGCCGACGTCGGTCGTCGTGCGTGTCGTGGTGGCGGCGCTCATGCGGTGACCTCCCGGTAGATCTCACTGAGGCCGGGGACGAGGGTGCTGAGCTCGCGGACCGACCCGCGGCGCAGGGCCTCGCGGAGGATGCGGTCGGAGGCCTCGGAGGCGACCAGCTCGAGGACCGCGACGGGTCCGTCGACGTCGACGACGGCCACCCCCGGCACGTCGCGGACCCAGCCGGCGTCGGCGGTGCCGCCGTGCGGGCCGGCGGCGACGACGAGCCGGTGCAGGGTACGACCGCGGTGGCGCAGGTCCTCCACCTTGCCCTCCGCGACGACGCGGCCCGCGGCCAGGACGACGAGGTCGTCGCAGATCCGCTCGACCAGGTCGAGCTGGTGCGACGAGAACAGGACGGGCACGCCGCGCGCGGCCTGCTCCCGCAAGAGGTCGGCCATCGCGTCGACAGCGTCCGGGTCGAGACCGGAGAACGGCTCGTCGAGGATGAGCGCCGTCGGCGACGACATCACCGCGGCGGCGATCTGGACGCGCTGCTGGTTGCCCAGCGAGAGCGACTCCAGGGCGTCGTTGGCGCGGTCGGCGAGGTCGAACCGTTCCAGGTACTCCTGCCCCGCGCGGCGCGCCGCAGCCGCGGTCATGCCGTGGAGGCGGCCCAGGTAGACCAGCTGGAAGAGCACCGGCTGCTTGGGGTACAGGCCGCGCTCCTCGGGCATGTACCCGAACCGGGCGCGGTCGTCCCACGCGACGGGGCGCCCCTGCCAGAGCACCTCGCCCGCGGTGGGTTCGAGGATGCCCATGATCATCCGCATCGTCGTCGTCTTGCCGGCGCCGTTCCCGCCGACGAAGCCGGTGAGGCCGCCGGGTCGCACGGTCACGTTCACGTCGTCGACGGCGCGCTGGTCGCCGAACAGCCTGGTCAGTCCCCTGGTCTCGAGCATGGCTCCACGCTAGGGAGGTGCCGCCAGCGAGGGATCAGCCCACAGGCGGAATGTGGCTGTCCCTCTCAGGACGGATGAGGCCTGCCTCGTGCGCCAGGACGACCGCCTGCACCCGGTCGCGCAGGTGCAGCTTGGCCAGCACGTTCGACACGTGTGTCTTGACCGTCGCCTCACCGACGAACAGCTCGGTCGCGATCTCGGCGTTGCTCAGCCCTTTGCCGACCAGGACCAGGACCTCACGCTCCCGGTTCGTGAGGAGGTCGAGCGCCTTGGATGGCGTTGCCGGAGAACCCTGTTCGATCGTATGCGTCGTATCGCCGGTCGTCATCCGCTCGATGACCCGGCGGGTCACCTCGGGGGCCAGCAGGGCATGGCCGTTCCCCACCACCCGGACCGCGTCGACGAGCTTCTCCGGTTCCGCGTTCTTGAGGAGGAACCCGCTCGCTCCCGCGCGGAGGCCGTCGACGAGGTAGTCGTCGCGGTCGAAGGTCGTCAGAATGATGACCTTGGCCAGGTCGCGCGCGACGATCTCGCGGGTCGCCTCGATGCCATCCGTTCCGGGCATCTGGACGTCCATGAGGACGACGTCCGGCCGCAGTCGCGTGACGACGTCGACGGCGGCCGTACCGTCGCTGGCCTCGCCGACCACCTCGAGGTCCGGTTCGACCCCGAGGATCATCGAGAAGCCGGAGCGGACCAGCGCCTGGTCGTCGACGACGACGACGCGCAGGGTCTGGGCGACCGAGTGCGTCATCGGCCGGACTCGACGGGCTCCCGCGCGGGAACCAGCGTCGCGGACGTCTCCGCCGGGTCCTCGTCGCCGTGCCGGCGGGCCAGCGGCAGCCGGACGCGGACCCGGAACCCGCCGGTCGCCCGTGGGCCGATCTCCAGCGAGCCGTCGAGGGAGGCGACGCGCTCACGCATACCGAGCAGTCCGAGACCCGTACCCGACGTCCCCGTCCGGGGACGCCCGGCGTCGAGCACCTCGACCTCGGCGAACCCGCTCGGACCGGACCCGCTGACCCGGAGGACCACGGTCGCCGCCGACGCGGTCGAGTGCCGGCGGACGTTGTGGAGGGCCTCCTGGACCGTGCGGTAGAGCGTCAACCCAACGGCGGGCCCCACGTCGGCGGCCGCGTCGGGCGGGTTGGCCACGATGGAGAAGGTCACGTCGAGACCCTGGCCCCGGACCTGGTCGACGAGGCCGGGGATGGCGTCGACCGAGGGTTCCGGTGCCCGGTCGGGCTCGGCGGGGAGGCGCTCGCCCTGGCGCAGGGTGCCGAGCAGCGCGCGCATCTCGGTGACCGCCTCGCGGGCCGACGCTTCGACGGAGGCGAGGGCCGAGGACGCAGCCTTCGGGTCGACGTCGAGCACCCGGCGCGCGGCGGCCGCCTGGACGCCCATGACGGAGACGTGGTGGGCGACCACGTCGTGGAGCTCGCGGGCGATGCGCAGCCGCTCCTCGACGACGGCGTGCTCCTTGAGCTCGGCCGCCTGCGCCCGGAGCGTCTCCGCCTGGGCGGCGAGCCGGGCCCGGCGGCGGGCGGCGTTCCAGGCGGCCTGGCCGCCGAGGACGGCGCCGCCGAAGTACGCGATGTTGACGAGAAACGTATAGGCGACCGCTCCGAGGATCGGGTTGACGGCGCCGCGGGTCCGGCCGGGATCGGCGATCTCCTCGGTGATCTGGGAGACGGCGCTGCCGAGGAGGAACTGGTATGCGAGCCAGCCGAACATCAGCAGCAGCACGCCGCCCATGACCAGCAGCACCACGCGACGGTCTCTGGCCCACGCCATCGCGCTGAACAGGGCGAAGAAGTAGAGCGCCTGGACGGACAGCTGCAACGCCACGTCGGGCATTCGGATGCCGACAACGAAGAAGGCGACCGAGGACGCGACCACGGTGCCGATCTGGAACCGGCGGCGGAACGCGATGGGGGCGGACATCGCGGCCAGACCGAGGTACTCCTCCCAGACCGGTGTTCCGGCCCGCAGGCCGCCGCCGCTGCGGAGCATCTCCAGAGCGAGCGCCGAGATGGCGAAGAGCACCAGCGCGCCCGTCCCGTCCCGGCGGCGTGAGCCCGAAGTGGGAACCCGCACCCACCCACTGTCGAGGGCGAAGAACTCCGCCACCCGAGACCGCCAGGTCGTCATCCCTCCAGCGTAAGGAGGAGGACACGCATACCGGATCCCCCTCCAGAGGGAGTCCGTCGTCCAACGTCCGGGCTCAGCTCAGTGGAGTCAGGACATCCAGGCCGAGGTAGGGCTGCAGCGCCTCGGGCACGACGACCGAGCCGTCCGGCTGCTGGTGCGTCTCCAGGATCGCGACGAGCCAGCGCGTCGTCGCCAGCGTCCCGTTCAGGGTGGCGACCGCCCGGGTTCCGCCTTCCGGGTCGCGCTCGCGGATCGCCAGCCGACGCGCCTGGAAGGTCGTGCAGTTCGACGTCGACGTCAGCTCGCGGTATCGGCCTTGCGTCGGGATCCACGCCTCGCAGTCGTACTTGCGCGCGGCAGCGGTCCCGAGGTCGCCCGCCGCGGTGTCGATGATCCGGTACGGAACGTCGATGGCGGCGAGCATGTCGCGTTCAAACGCGAGCAGGCGCTCGTGCTCGGCCTCGGCCTCGGCGGCCGTGCAGTAGACGAACATCTCGATCTTCTGGAACTGGTGGACGCGAATGATGCCGCGGGTGTCCTTGCCGTGCGAGCCGGCTTCGCGCCGGTAGCAGGTGGACCAGCCGGCATACCGTCGCGGTCCGCCGCTGAGGTCGAGGATCTCGTCGGCGTGGTATCCCGCGAGGGCCACCTCCGAGGTGCCGGTGAGGTATAGGTCGTCGGCCTCCAGCCGGTAGACCTCCTCGGCGTGGACGTCGAGGAAGCCGGCCCCCGCCATGATCTCGGGGCGCACCAGCGTCGGGGTGACCATCGGCGTGAAGCCGTACTCGACCGCCCGGGCGAGGCCGAGGTTGAGCAGCGCCAGCTCCAGCCGGGCGCCGACGCCGGTGAGGAAGTAGAACCGCGACCCGGCGACCTTGGCGCCGCGCTCCATGTCGATGGCGCCGAGGAGCTCGCCGAGGGCCAGGTGGTCGCGGGGCTCGAACCCGTCCGCGGCGAAGTCCCGCGGCGTGCCGACCATCTCGCGGACGACGTAGTCCTCCTCGCCGCCGGTCGGGACGCCGTCGACGATGACGTTGCCGACCCGGCGGGCCAGCCGGTCGAGCTCACGCTCGCGTTCGCCGGCCTCGGTTTCCAGTGATCGCACCCGGGCGGCCAGGTCCTTGGCCTGCGCGACGAGGGTGGCTTTGTCGTCGCCCTTCGCCGTGGCGACCTGCTTGCCGAATGCCTTCTGTTCCGCTCGTACCCGCTCGAACTCGCCCAGGGACGACCGGCGCGCCTCGTCGGCGGCGAGGATCGCGTCGACGATCCCCGGGTCCTCTCCACGGGCCTTCTGCGAGGCCCGGACCAGGTCCGGCGCCTCGCGCACGAGCTTGATATCGATC
>DATLQE010000374.1:0-4561 GCA_035535335.1 Lapillicoccus sp.
ACCCTCACCGAGCAGCCGATCGCGGCGACCATCGCGCTGATGATCTTCACCATCCTGTCGTGGATCCTCGACGCGGTGCCTCAGCTCGAGTGGCTGCACCCGTGGCTGATCGTCCACGAGTGGCTGTCGTTCGCCGACCTGCTGCGGGACCCGCCGTTGTGGGACAACGTGCTGCGCGGCCTCGGCGTCGACGCTGCGTACGCGGCGGTGTTCTGGCTGCTGGCCTGGGCCCGGTTCGCGGGCAAGGACGTCACCAGCTAGCACTCAGCACAGCGCCGCCCACGCCAGCCCCACCGAGACTGCGTCCTCTGCGACGGCCGCCGGCCACGCCCAACCGCGGTTGCTCGCCAGCTCCCGTCCGGCGGCTCCCAGGACGGAGCCCACGACGGCCCCGACCACGCCGACGGCGGTGGGCAGCACGGGATTGGCCCGGTGCTGCCGGGCAACCGCCCATCCACCGATCCCGCCGCCGGCGGCGCGGCCGAGCAGCGGGGCGGGTTCCAACCGCTCGGGGATCATGGGCAGCTTGTCGGCCACCATCTCGGCGGCCACGGCGACGGCGGCCGCTGCGGTGACCTTCGGCTTCTGCGCGAGGCGGACCGCGGCGAACAGCCCGAGCGAGCTGCGCCCGCCGGAGGCGAGTCCGATGAGGAGACTGCGCCCGAGGACGCCACGAGTCCGCGGTGCGGACGGTCCCGGTGGCGCCTCGGTGTCCACCGGTCCGGGGGTCAGCTGGTCAAGGCGATCCATGGTCATCCGGACGCCAATCCCGTACTCCAGGTGCGGCACGACGTCGCGGGTCCAGTCCGCGGCGGTCCAGGTCCGGGGGTCGCCGACGCCCAACCTCGCCATGGGCACGTCGGTGGCGGCCATCGCCAGCGCTCCGATCGCCGGCCCTCCCACGGCCGCCGGCAGCCGCACGCCCGCGGACCGCAGCAGTGAGGCGACCACGCCGATGCCGACGCCGGTGGCGATGCCGGCAAGAGCGCCGAGGCCGGTGAGGGCGTTGTCCTGGGGCACCAGCCGGCCAGACCGCCGCAGCAGCGTGGCCACGGTCTCCTCGGGCGCGCGACTGGCGGCCCGTCCGGTGAGGGCCATGTCCGCATACGTGACGGCCAGGAGGGCGGTCGTGCCGACCGCACCGGAGATGAGACCTCGAGAGATGGGAGACGTCATGAGCGGGGGCATACCCACCTGGGTGGCGTCGCACGCCCCAGAGGACCTCCGCTACGTGTCGCTCGTCGAGGAGGAGGAGGTCTTCTCGGGCAGGTAGGGCTCGATGGCCGCGGCGAGCTTCTGCGGGGTCATCGACTGCAGCCAGATGTGACCCGGTCCGTGGATCTGAGCCAACATCAGGGAGTCACCGAACAGCTTGTTCTTGACGCCCTTGACGGTCGCGAACTCCAGCGTCATCTCGGCGCGATAGAGCGCCAGGTGTCCGGGGTGCACGAGCATGGACTGTCCCGGCTGCAGGTCGTACTCGACGATCTCGCCGGAGAGCTGCACCCAGGCCGTCCCGTTGCCGCTGAGCTTCTGGAAGACCAGCCCCGCGCCGCCAAAGATGCCGGCGCCGAGCTTCTTCTGCAGGCCTACGGAGATCTCGACGTCGGGCGTGCTGCACATGTAGGAGTCGGACTGGACCATGAAGTGGTCGGCCGGGTCGATCCGCAGCTCCCGGATCACGCCGGGCAGCTGGGTCGCGAATGCGACGAAGCCGCCCGACGGAGGCGCGCTGTACTCCGTGAGGAACAGCTGGCCGCCGCCGAGAACCCGCTTCAGGCCGCTCATGAAGCCGCCCTTGCCGCCCGAGCCGAACCGCGTCGAGGTGTCCATCCCCATTCCCGGCGTCAGCCAGGCGACCTCGCCGCCCTCCGCGACAAGGCGCTCACCCGGAGAGAGGCTGACTTCGAGGACGGGCATCGTCGTGCCCACGGTCCGGGTCTGCATGGGGTCAGGCGTCGGAGGTGACGTGGGCGACGGGCCGGTTGAACGTGTCCGCGGCCGGGAGGGCCGGTCGATGGACGTCGGCCGTCCCGACCGGTGCCTGATGGTCGTTCGACGACGCCTCGCCGGGAAGCTCCGGCAGCTGGCCGAGCCGGTCGACCTGCTCCGCCAGGGCGTCGAGCACCGCCCGCAGCTGGCTGTACGCGACCCGGGTGTAGGTGCGGACGTACTCGATCTCGGGGATCTGGTGGTCGTATCCGCCGACGGCCGCGGCGGCGGCGTCGGGTTGGCCGGCGACCTCGGCCCGCCGCAGCAGCTCCTGGTACTGGGTCCGGGCGGTCTCGATGAGATCCCGGCTGTACTGCTCGGCGTCCGCCACGGCCTGCTCCGCCAGCAGCTGCGCTCGCGAGATGATGCCGACGGTCTGCGCGGTGATCGTGGCGCGGTCGGGCGGCGTGTTGGCGACCTGTTCGAGGTGATCGGCCAGGGCACTCATGTAGCGGTGCACAGCTTTCGGCTCGAGCCCGTCACCGTTGCTGGGAAACTCAGCGTGACGGATCGCGTCGGGGGTGAACTGGGATGCCGCCTGGGGCGCGGTGTGGTGGTCGCTCACTGGGGATTCCTTGCTCTGCGTCTACGGTTCCGAAGGGCTGCTGTGCTCGTGACTGTCCTCGTCGAGATTGCCGTACTGCTCGAAGCGGATGTCCTCGGTGGGTGTGCCGGCTCGGGCCAGGGCCGCCCGGGCGCCGGAAACCATGGCGGGGGAGCCGCACACCAGGGCGAGCCGACCGGAGCGGTCCGGGTGGGCCGCGGCGACCTGCCCGACCAGTCCGGTCCGGCCGGGGTAGGTGGAATCGTCGGAAACAACCGGGGTGTAGGTGAACCATGATCTCGCGTCGGCCAGCGAGCTCAAGTACTCGTGGTCGTACAGCCCCCACGGCAGCCGGACGCCGTGAAACAGGTGAACGTCCGGGGCCGCCCCGTTGCTCCCGGCCTCCTGGTCGAGGTGCTCGAGAACCGCTCGCAGCGGGGCCAGGCCGGTGCCTCCGGCGACGAGCAGCAGATCCCGGGCGGGTCCGCCGTTGAGGACCAGTTCAGTGCCGACCGGGGCGCCGAGCCGGACCTTGTCGCCGGCGGTGACCCGGCGGACGAGCGCTCCTGAGACCTGGCCGCCGGCGATGTACTGGACGTGCACGTCGATGGTGCGATCGTCGCGCGGCGCGTTGGCTGGGCTGAGGTACCGCCACAGCCGGGGCCGCTGAGGGATCTCCACGGCCATCGACTGGCCGGGTCGGTACTCGTAGGGCTGATCCGTCCGCAACCGCAGCATGGACACGTCCAAGGTCAGCCGTTCCGCGTCGACGACCTCGGCGTCCCACACCGCCGGTTCGCCCTCGGCCTCATCAGCGGCGACCACCATCACCTTGGCGATCAGCCCGTATGCGGACGCCCAGTCAGACGCCAGCTGCGGCGTCCACTGATCGCCGAGGAAGTGGGCCAAGGTGGCGAGCAGGGAGGCGCCGACCGCGTCGTAGTGGGCGGCGACCGCCCCGAAGCGCCGGTGGTCCCGGCCCAGCTGGGCGATGAACTCCGACACCTCGTCGACCCGGTCGACGTGGGAGACGATCCGGCCCAGCGCGCCGACCAGGCGGTCACGCTGGGTCGCCATCGACACCGGGAACATGTCGCGGGTGTCCGGGTGCGACAGAAACAGGTGCGAGTAGAAGTACAGCGGGACCTCATCGCCGAGCGACTCGGCGAGAGCCCACGTGCGCTTCAGCTCGGCGGCGTCCATCAGGCCGTGCTGGTGACGATGTCCGCCCTGAGCCCGGCGACCAACTCCCCGAGCCGGCCGATGATGTCGTCGTCCACGCCGGCCTCCTTCAGGGCGGCCACGAGGTGGTCGACCACCTTGTCGTACGCCTCGTCGGTGATGTTGTGGCCGGCATGGGCCTGGGCCAGCTCCCGTCCGTCGTACTCGACCGGGCCGCCCATGACCTGGGAGATGAGGAGCACCTGGTGCCGCCGCAGCGCGGTCATCTCCACCCCGTCGAAGTACGGCGCCAACGCCGGGTCGGCGAGGACGGCCTCGTAGAAGCGCCCGACGACCGCGGAAACGGCGGGACCGCCGCCGATGCGTTCGTAGTCAGTGGTCTCGCCAGTGGCACTCATTGCTAACCCAACCTTTCTCATCGGATGTAGCACGGGCCGCAGGGCATCTCGACCTACGGTGCGGAAACCGTTCTTCTGGTGGTCTACCAGAAACCGCTCGGGGACGGATAGGGGGTCCCTTCAGCAGAAGGCGGCGGCAAGCGGCGCACACCGGTCCAGGTCCTCGGCGCCGGCGAGGTCGGGAAGGGCCAGGAACACCGCGTCGACGCCGACATCCCGCAGCCGGGCGTAGCGCTCGGCGTGGGCGGCCGGCTCTCCCGCGTGGTGGCGAGCGGCGTACGTTGCCGCCGGAGTCCTCCCGCGCAGCCGCTCCACGCGGCGCGCCGTGTCGTCCCTCGAGCTCCCGACGACCGCGACGTCGAGGACCGTGACCGCGACGTCTCCCGGGTCTCGTCCGGCGTGCTGAGCCGCCCTGCGGACCACATCGACCCGGCCAGGCAGCTGC
>DATLQE010000375.1:0-12581 GCA_035535335.1 Lapillicoccus sp.
GAGCGGCCTCGGCGAGGGGGTATCGAGCGTGCACGACCGGGCGCACCCGGCCGTCCGCGACCAGCGGCCAGACGTGCTCGCGGACCGCCGCGACGATGGTCGCCTTCTCGGCCGCCGGACGACCGCGGAGCGTCGTCGCGATCAGGGCGCAGCGCTTGGCCAGCATCGCCCCGAGGTCGATCTCGCCGGAGCGTCCGCCCTGCAGGCCGATGACGACGAGGCGCCCGTTCTCAGCCAACAACTTGACGTTAGGGGCAAGGTACTTCGCGCCGATGTTGTCCAGGATCACGTCCGCGCCGTGACCGTCGGTGGCCGCCCGGACGACCTCGGCGAAGTCGTCCGACCGGTAGTTCACGAGGATCGACGCCCCGAGCCCGCGGCATACCTCGAGCTTCTCCGGGGACCCCGCCGTCACCGCCACCCGCGCGCCCACCTCGCGGCCCAGCTGGACGGCCATCGTCCCGATGCCCGAGCCGCCGCCGTGCACGAGCAGCACTTCGCCGGGCTGGAGGTTGGCGGTCATGAACACGTTGGACCACACCGTGCAGGTGACCTCCGGCAGCCCGGCGGCGTCCTCCAGGCTCACGCCGGACGGGATCGGCATCAGCTGGCCCATCGGCACGGTCACCTTCTCCGCGTAGCCGCCGCCGGTGAGCAGCGCGCAGACCTCGTCCCCGACCGACCAGCCCTCGACCCCGTCGCCGAGCCGGCCGATGCGACCGCTCACCTCGAGCCCGGGGTATGCGGACGAGCCCGGCGGTGGGTTGTAGTGCCCTTGACGCTGCATGACGTCGGCCCGGTTCACTCCGGCGGCCACGACGTCGACGACGACCTCCCCTGGACCGGGCATCGGCTCGGGCACATCGTCGAGGACGAGAGCGTCGGGTCCACCGGGTTCCGGGATCGTGACGGCCTTCACATCGCGAGCCTATGGCGGGCGGCCTCAAGCGCCTCCGGGGTGTCGACGTCGAGGGCGTCCTCCTCGGGCACGACGAGCGTCGCGTGCGCGACCGCCAGCAACGAGCGAGCGGGCTGTCCGTCGGGCGGCAGCGGCAGCGCGGCGCGCACCGCATCGGTCCGGTATGCGGCGAGGAGCGGGTTGGTTCGTCCGCTCGGGTCCCGGGCGACCACCGCGTCGATCGTCGCGTCGCCGTCCAGAACCGTGACGAGCCGGATCGCCGAGGGCGCCGCGAACGGCATGTCGCCCGCCAGCACCACGACGAGATCGGTTGGCACTAATGGCAGTCCGGCAGCCACCGCGGCCACTGGACCGCCGCCGGCCGGCATCTCACGGGTCCACCGAACGTCGCGGCCCGTCGCTCGCTCGGGACCGACGGCCACGACGGTCCACGACGCGGGAAGCGCGCCCAGGAGATGAGCGAGGACGCTCGTCCCACCCAGCGTCGCCTCGGTCTTGTCGAGGCCGAGCCGGCGCGATTTGCCCCCACAGAGGACGAGCGCGGTCGCGTCGACGTCGCCGGAGGACACGGGTCAGCTGGCCTCGGCGATGCACGCGGTCCCGACCCGGTGGAACCCCACCGACTCGTAGACCCGGGCGACGGCGTCGTCCTGGGCCGAGCAGAACACGGTCCAGACGCCGTGGTCGCGCGCGTGACGAGCGAGCTGCGCGGTGATCGCGGCCGCCAGCCCACGCCGGCGAAAGGCCGGAAGGACGGCCACCCCGACGATCTCTGTGACCTCCCCGCGGGGGTTGTGGCTGCCCCCGCCGACCGCTCCGGCCTCCCGGTCGAACGCCCCGGCCAGGACGCTCAGGCCGGCGGTCATGAGCGCCGTGATCCGCTCGGCGTGGGTCGAGCTGAGGGCGGCCTCCTCGTCTCGTTCGGCGGTCGAGGCCTCGCCAACGGCAGTGCCGGCGTGCGCGAAGCTCACGTTGACCGCGGCCGACACCAGCTTCAGGTCAGGGTCGTCCACCGCGACGATGCGCACGCCGGCCTCAGGGTCCGGCTCCGGAGGTTCCGCGGCGAGGACGAGCAACGGGCACTCCTCGACGGTCATCCCCGCTGGGCGGGCGGCCGCGAGGAGGGACGGCGTGGTCTCGTGGACCCATTCGACGGCCCTCGGGACGTCCAGCTCGCGCTGTCTCGAGAGGACCGTCGTGACGTCGTCCGCCGTGATCTCCGCCGCCGCAAGGCCGAGTCGCGGGCGCGCGTAGTACGGAAATCCGTTGCCTCGGCGGACGAAGACGGTGAACGGACCGACCTCCTCGGTGTCGCACATCGCGCGCGGGGCGGTGTCGTAGTAGCGCTCGAGCTCGGCCAAGAGCTCCGTCGTGTCTGTGGTCACGCCCTCCTCCTCACGCCCTCATCCTCGTGCCGCCGATCCGGCGCGACAACGTGTGTGCGGCGAGGGTGACCGCCTCCGCCAGCGCAGCTTCCTCGGCCGCGCCGACCAGGCGCTCCTCGTAGGTGATGGCGAACGCCGCCGTGGGGTACCCCGCGTGATCGAGCGCCGCGACGGCCACCGAGCCCAGGCCCGGGGTCACCGTGCCGTGCTCGACCGCATACCCCCTGGCTCGGACCGCGGTGAGCACTGACCGCAGCTGTGTCGAGGAGCTGGGGCCGTTCCCGTGCCGGAGGACGAAGGAGGCCCGGGACGGGTACAGCGCGCGGACCTGCGCCGCCGGAAGGGCGGCCAGCATGGCCAAGCCGCTCGCCGTAAGCGGCGCGGGCAGCCGCACGCCGACGTCGCTGACCAGTGACGGCCGCCGAGGCGCGCGTTCCTCGACGAGGTAGAGGACGTCGCTGCCGTGGAGCACGGCGAAGTGGGCGTTGTGCCGCGTGTCGTCGACCAGCCGCGTGAGGATGGGCCGCGCCAGGCGCTGGAGCGGAGCCTGCCGGGAGTAGGCCGAGCCCAGCTCGAAGGCGGCGACACCGAGCCCGTAGCGGCGCTCCTCGGGAAGGTGGACGACGTACCCGTGGTCCTGGAGGACGGCCAGCAGGTGGTAGGTCGAGGAGCGGGGCAGGCCCAGCCGCTGGGCGATGGTCGCGGCGGGCAGAGGTTCGCTGTGCCGCGAGAGGAGAGCGAGGACCTCCAGCGCCTGAGCGGCCGCCGGTGCGTTGCTCACCGGTTCTCGGAAAGCCGGGCGACCGCGTCGACGACGGCTCCGGCGCCGTCCTCCTCGGCCAGCCGGCCGGCCAGAGCCTCAACTCGGGCGCGGTAGGAGGGCACCATGAGGACCTGGCGCAGGGCGAAGGCGAGGCGGTCAGCGGTCAGCCGCCGGAACGGGATCGGCTCCGACGCCAGCCCGAGCTGGCGGAGGCGGTCAGCCCAGAACGGCTGGTCGGCGAGGACGGGTACCGGTACGGCCGGTATGCCGGCCCGCGCCGCGGCGCCGGTCGTGCCCGCTCCGGCGTGGTGCACGACGGCGGCGGTTCTGGGGAGCAGCCACTCGTGCGGAGCCTCACCGATCGCGAGGACGTCGTCGCCGGTGGCGGTGAGGCCGGACCAGCCGGCCTGGACGATGCCGCGGACGCCGACCCTCCGAAGGGCCTCGACCGCGATGCCGGCCAATCGCTCGGCGTCGCCCGTGCCCGCGGCCATGCTGCCGAAGCCGATGAGCACGGGCGGGTCACCGGCGTCGAGGAAGTCGACCAGCTCTGGTGGTGGGGTCCAGCTCTGGTCGGCGTCCGGCCACCAGTAGCCGACGACGTCCAGACCCGGTCGCCAGTCGGCCGGCCGGGGGAGCACGTGCCGGCTCCACCCGTGCAGGATCGGCCACCGCCGCTCGGCGAGCTCCCGGCGCAGGGCGCGGTACGTGGTGGGCGGGAGGCCGAGCTGTTGGCGGATTCGGTTGACCTCGCCCATGAACGGCAGGCCCAGCATCGCTCCGGCCAGGCTGGCACTGGCCCGGTTTCCCCACCCCCCGTAGCGACGCCGGCCGCCGGTCAGCAGGCTCGAGAACTCCCGGGTCGGTTCCATGGGCTGCAGGTACGCACCCATGGTCGGAATGCCGCGGGCCTGCCCGACGTGGTAGTTCGGCGAGGTCAGGCTCGAGCAGAGGATGACGTCGGCGCCCTCGGTCGCGGCGACCGCGCGGTCGGCCATCTCGCGGGCGTACGGGCGCATGAGGCCCACCATTCGCACGGCGCCCACCGGACCGGACGCGCTGCGTTGCCAGCGCCGTCCCTGGTCACTGGCCAGCAGCTGCCGAGGATCAGCCGCCAGGCCGGCGAACTCGATGCCGTGCGCTTCGACGAACGTCCGGAACGGCTCGTGGGTGGCGATGACCGCCGTGTGACCGGCTTCGTTCAGCCGGCGAGCGAGACCGGTGTAGGGCGCGACGTCGCCCCGGGACCCCGCCGTGGTGATGACGACCCGCACGCGCGTCAGTGTGCTCTGTCTCGCATACGAGACACAATCGAGCCAGCGGACGGTGCCGGAAGCGATGGCGGGCGCTGCAATGGACGGCATGACGCAGACGCATACGGCGCCGGCGCCGGCCGAGGTGGATCCCTCGACGGTGACCGTAGGAGCCGGCCCGCTCACCTTCGAGGACGTCATGGCCGTGGCGCGTTTCGAGGCGCCGGTGCTGCTGGCGGAGGCGGCGCTCGAGCGAGTCCGCGCGAGTCGCGGGGTGATCGATGAGCTGGCGAGTGACCCGGCGCCGCACTACGGGGTGTCCACCGGCTTCGGGGCTCTCGCGACCACCCACATCCCTGCCGACCAACGCGCCCAGCTGCAACGCAGCCTGGTTCGCTCGCATGCGGCCGGTTCGGGTCCGGAGGTCGAGCGGGAGGTGGTCCGAGCGCTCATGCTGCTGCGGCTCGCAACGCTGGCGACGGGGCGGACCGGGGTCCGCGACGAGACAGCACTCACGTATGCGGCGATGCTCAACGCCGGGATCGCCCCGGTGGTCCACGAGTACGGATCACTGGGTTGTTCCGGTGACCTTGCGCCACTCGCCCACTGCGCGCTGGCGGCGATGGGAGAAGGGCCGGTACGCCTGCGGGACGGGTCGCTGGTGTCGGCGGCGTCCGCGCTGAGGGAGAACGGGATCTCGCCGGTCACGCTGGCGGAGAAGGAGGGGCTGGCCCTCATCAACGGCACCGACGGGATGCTCGGGATGCTCGTTTTCGCCATCACCGACCTGCGCCGGCTCGCGACGACGGCGGACATCACCGCGGCGATGAGCGTGGAGGGGCTGCTCGGCACCGACGACGTCTTCGCGGCCGACCTCCACGCACTGCGACCCCATCCCGGGCAGGCCAGGTCGGCGGGCAACCTGCGTGTTCTTATGCGGGACAGTGAAATCCGCGAGTCGCACCGGACTGAGGAGTGCACCCGAGTCCAGGACGCGTACTCGTTGCGGTGTGCGCCGCAGGTCGCCGGCGGAGCGCGCGACACGCTCGACCACGCCGCGCGCGTGGCGGGCTGGGAGCTGGCCGCGGCGGTCGACAACCCGGTCGTGACGGTGGACGGACGCGTCGAGTCGAACGGCAACTTCCACGGTGCCCCGGTCGCGTACGTCCTCGACTTCCTGGCCATCGTCGCCGCGGACCTGGCCAGCATGGCCGAGCGCCGGACCGACCGGTTCCTCGACCCGGCGCGGAACAACGGCCTGCCGCCGTTCCTCGCCGACAACCCGGGCGTGGACTCGGGGCACATGATCGCGCAGTACACCCAGGCGGCGCTCGTCTCGGAGCTCAAGCGGCTCGCGGCACCGGCCAGCGTCGACTCGATCCCGAGCAGCGCGATGCAGGAGGACCACGTGTCGATGGGCTGGTCGGCGGCGCGCAAGCTTCGGCGCGCCGTCGACGCCCTGACCCGGGTGCTGGCGATCGAGCTGATCACCGCGGCGCGCGGTCTCGAGCTGCGGGCGCCACTGCGGCCCGGACCGGCGGCCGCCGCGGTGATCGACGTGCTGCGCCGCACCGTCCCCGGGCCGGGCCCGGACCGGTTCCTCGCCCCCGAGATCGAGGCGGCCGCCGACCTCGTCGCCGCCGGAGACGTCGTCCGCGCCGCCGAAACTGTCACCGGCCCCCTCGCCTAGCCGACCGCACACCCGAAGGAGACCTGCCATGGATGGCGCCCGTCCCGTTCGCGCCCCACGCGGCACTACGCTCACCGCCCGCTCGTGGGCCGCCGAGGCCCCGCTGCGGATGCTCATGAACAACCTCGACCCCGAGGTGGCCGAGCGCCCGGACGACCTCGTCGTCTACGGCGGAACCGGCCGGGCGGCCCGCGACTGGCGTTCCTTCGACGCCATGGTCCGGACCCTGACGACCCTGGGCGCCGACGAGACGATGCTCGTGCAGTCCGGCCGGCCGGTCGGCGTCATGCGGACCCACGAGTGGGCGCCTCGAGTCCTCCTCGCCAACTCCAACCTCGTGCCCGACTGGGCGACCTGGCCGGAGTTCCGCCGCCTCGAGCACCTGGGCCTGACGATGTACGGCCAGATGACGGCCGGCTCCTGGATCTACATCGGGACCCAGGGCATCGTCCAGGGCACCTACGAGACCTTCGCCGCGGTGGCTGAGAAACGGTTTGGTGGCACGCTCGCCGGGACGCTCACCCTCACCGGCGGCTGCGGCGGCATGGGGGGCGCCCAGCCGCTCGCGGTCACCCTCAACGAGGGGGTATGCCTCGTGGTCGACGTCGATCGCACTCGCCTCGACCGCCGGGTCGAGCACCGCTACCTCGACAGGGTGGCCGACGACCTGGACGCCGCCGTTTCTCTTGCGCTGGAAGCAAAGGCGAACCGGCGCGCCTACAGCGTCGGCGTCGTCGGGAACGCCGCGGAGGTGTTTCCCGAGCTGCTCCGCCGTGGGGTGGAGATCGACATCGTCACCGACCAGACCTCCGCGCACGACCCGCTGTCGTACCTGCCGCTCGGCATCGACGTGGCCGACTGGCACGACTACGCCGAACGCAAGCCGGAGGAGTTCACCGACCGGGCGCGCGAGTCGATGGCGCGACACGTCGAGGCGATGGTCGGCTTCCAGGACACGGGTGCCGAGGTCTTCGACTACGGCAACTCCATCCGTGACGAGGCGCGCAAGGGCGGCTTCGACCGCGCGTTCGACTTTCCCGGCTTCGTCCCGGCCTACATCCGGCCGCTGTTCTGCGAGGGCAAGGGCCCCTTCCGCTGGGTGGCGTTGTCCGGCGACCCGAAGGACCTCGACGCCACCGACCGCGCGGTGATGGACCTGTTTCGCGACAACGACCGGCTCCAGAAGTGGATGCGCGGTGCCCGGGAGAAGATCGCGTTCCAGGGTCTGCCGGCGCGTATCTGCTGGCTGGGCTACGGCGAGAGAGACAAGGCCGGGCTGGCGTTCAACGACCTCGTCGCGAGCGGTGCGGTCAGCGCGCCCATCGTCATCGGTCGCGACCACCTCGACTGCGGCTCGGTCGCGAGTCCCTATCGCGAGACCGAGTCGATGCTCGACGGCTCCGACGCCATCGCCGACTGGCCCCTGCTCAACGCCCTGGTCAACACGGCGTCCGGCGCCTCCTGGGTGTCGATCCACCACGGCGGTGGCGTGGGCATCGGCCGCTCGATCCACGCCGGGCAGGTGTCGGTCGCCGACGGAACGCCACTCGCCGCGCAGAAGCTCGAACGCGTCCTCACCAACGACCCCGGCATGGGCGTCATCCGCCACGTCGACGCGGGGTACGACCTGGCCGAACAGGTCGCCGAGGAGCGCGGGGTGCGGGTGCCGATGCGCGAGGACGCGGGGTGATCAAGTCGGGGTCCCCGCGAAGTATCGGAGCGAAGCGGAGAACTTCGTGGGGTGTTCAAGTCGGGGCCCCCGCGAAGTATTGGAGCGAAGCGGAGAACTTCGTGGGGTGTTCAATCGCTGATGTCCGCCACCTGCGCGTCGAACACCCGGATCACGTCGTCGCCACTCACCGTCAGGGCGACACCGTGAGCGCCGCCGCCCATCGAGACGGTCCGTCCGGCCACGGTGGCGTCGGCCACCACCGGCCAGGCGTGCGTCGACCCGAACGGGGTGATCGTCCCGCGCTCGTAGCCGGTCACCTCCTGGGCGACGGCGGCGTCGGGCATCGAGAGACGGTTGGTCCCGAGCAGGGCGCGCAGCTTCGGCCACGAGAACTGGCGGTCGCCCGGGACCAGCACGAACCAGAAGTCGTCGTCCCCGCGCCGCACCACCAGCGTCTTGACGATGTCGCCGGGCTGGACACCCCGGGCCGCCGCCGCTTCCTCCAGGCTGCGGACCGGCCCGTGCCTGGTCACCGTAACGGGGATGGCGGCGTCGTAGACGGCCGCCAGCGCGCGCTGTTCCCCGCGCTGTTCCGAGTCCCGTTCTCGGGGCGTCTCCACGGCGCACAGCCTAGGTTGGTCCGGTGAGCGCCGCCGTGGACGCCCCACAGTCCCGTATGCCGGTCGCGGTGCTCCGGTCCTTCGACGCGATGTGGGCCGAGCTCGAACCGGTCGGACTGGAGCACACGACCGGCGGCTACCGTCGGTATGCCTGGACGCGCGAGGACCACACGCTGCGGGAGTGGTTCGCGGGGCAGTGCGCCCTTCGCGGCCTGGATCTGGTCGAGGACCGGGCCGGCAACCAGTGGGCGTGGTGGGGCGACCCCGACGCGGTGCGCGCGGACGGGTCGACCGGCGGCGTGGCCGTCGGTTCGCACCTCGACTCCGTTCCCGACGGCGGTGCGTTCGACGGCCCGCTGGGAGTGGTCTCGGCGCTCGCCGCGATCGATGCGTTGCGCGCCAGTGGCATCAATCCTGGTCGACCGCTGGCGGTGGTGTGCTTCGGTGACGAGGAGGGCGCCCGATTCGGCATCGCCTGCGCCGGCTCCCGGATCGTCACCGGGACACTCGAGCCCGAGCGCGCCCTCGCCCTGACCGACGTCGACGGCACCACCATGGCTGAGGCGATGCAGCGCGCGGGTCGCGACCCCTCGGGCGTCGGCCCTGACCAGGAGACGCTGCGTCGCGTCAGCACCTTCGTCGAGCTGCACGTCGAGCAGGGGCGCGCCCTGGCGGACGCGGATGCATACGACCAGAGCCGTTCTGCCGTGGGCGTGGGCAGCGACATCTGGCCGCACGGCCGGTGGCGCATCGACGTGCCCGGTACCGCCAACCACGCCGGCACCACTAGCTTGGCGGACCGCGACGACGCCGTCCTGAAATCGGCCGCGCTGGTCCTCGCCGCGCGGGCCGCCGCGACGCGGCACCGGTGCGTGGCGACGATCGGCAAGGTGCGCGTCGAACCCAACGGAGTCAACGCGATCGCCAGCCACGTCACGGCCTGGATGGACGCCCGGGGCGCCGACGAGGCGGCCGTGCGCCGCGTCGTCGCCGACGTCGAAGGGGCCTCCCGGCCGCACGGCGCAACCCTCACCGAGGAGTCGTGGACGGCGACGACGCGGTTCGACCCACAACTGGTCAGCCGCCTCGGTACTCTCCTTGGGCCCCAGACGGCGGTCCTCGGGACCGGGGCGGGTCACGACGCGGGAATCCTTGCCTCACATGGGATTTCGTCAGCGATGCTGTTCGTTCGTAACCCCAGTGGCGTGTCGCACTCTCCGCTGGAGCACGCCGACCGCGCCGATTGCCACGCCGGCGTCGCCGCCCTGACCGCGGTCCTGGCCGACCTCACCCGGGCCTCAGCATGACGACGTACTGGGCCGAGCACGCCTGGCTGCCGACCGGTCCGGCTTCGTCGGTGCGGTTTCCGGTGCACGACGGCCGCTTCGGACGGGTGCGGGCCCACGTGCACGCCCAGCACGACGACGTCCGGCTGCCCGGCGTCGTCCTGCCGGGACTGGCGAACACGCACAGCCACGCGTTCCACCGCGCGCTCCGGGGGCGGACCCACGGCGGCGGCGGCAACTTCTGGACGTGGCGCGACCAGATGTATGCGGTCACCCAGCGGCTAGACCCGGACACCTACTTCGCCCTCGCGCGGGCGACCTTCGCCGAGATGGTCCTCGCCGGCGTGACCGTCGTCGGCGAGTTCCACTACCTGCACCACGACCCCTCCGGCCGGCACTACGCCAACCCCAACGCCATGGGCGACGCCCTCGTCGCGGCGGCCGCCGAGGCCGGGCTGCGGATCACGCTCCTCGACACGTGCTACCTCGCCGGCGGTCTGACCGGCGAGGGGCACACAGCGCCGGACGCCACGCAGCAGAGGTTCAGCGACGGTTCCGTCGGTGGGTGGCTCGACCGGATGGCCGCCCGCACACCCCCGGACCCGTCCGCCGCCCGCATCGGCGCGGCGATCCACTCGGTCCGGGCCGTCCCCAAGCCGTCGCTGGAGGAGGTCGGCGCCTGGCTCGACGGCGTCCCCCTGCACGTCCACCTGTCCGAGCAGCCCGCGGAGAACATCGCCTGCGAGATGTTCTATGGCTGCTCGCCCACCAGGCTGCTCGCCGACACCGGGGTGCTGCGGCCGGACGTCACCGCCGTCCATGCGACGCACCTCAGCGCCGAGGACGTGAAGATGCTCGGCGACGCCGACGCCCAGGCGGCGCTCTGCCCGACCACGGAACGCGATCTCGCCGACGGCATCGGCCCCGCGCGCGACCTCGCCGACGCCGGCGTCAGCCTCAGTCTCGGGTCCGACCAGAACGCCGTCGTCGACCCGTTCGAGGAGCTCCGCGGCCTAGAAATGAACGAGCGGCTGACGACCAACGAGCGCGGTCGGTTCCGACCGGACGAGCTGGTGCGCGTCGCGTCGGCCAACGGCTACCGGAGCCTCGGCTGGTTCGGCGGCGGCGAGATCGCTGAGGGGGCGCTCGCCGACTTCGTCGTCGTCCGCGACGACACGATCCGTACGGTCGGCAGCCGCTCCGGGCAGATCGTCTACAGCGCGACCGCCGCGGATGTCGCGACGGTGGTCGTGGGCGGCCAGGTCGTCGTGGACCGCGGCGAGCACCAGCGGCTCGGTTCAGTCGCCCCGCTGTTCCGGGACGCCTTCGACGCGCTGCGAGTGGAGAGGTGACCACCACCCTCGTCACCGGCATCGGCGAGCTCACCACGATGGACCCGGAGCACCCGGACGCCGAGGACGCGCTCGGCACCCTCCACGACGCCGCCCTGGTCATGGGCGCCGATGACCAGGTCCTCTGGGTCGGCCGCTCGGGTGTCCCCGACGCCGACCGGCGCGTCGACGTCGACGGCCGAGCGGTCATCCCGGCCTTCGTCGACAGCCACACCCACCTCGTCTTCGCCGGCGACCGCAGTGCCGAGTTCGCCGCCCGGATGAGCGGCGTCGCCTACGACGGTGGCGGCATCACCAGCACCGTCCAAGCCACCCGAGACGCGCCCGACGACGAGCTGCGCGATCTCCTCCGGGGCCGCCTCGAGGAGATGCGCGCCCAAGGCACCGGAGTGGTGGAGGTCAAGTCCGGCTACGGCCTCGACCTCGCCTCTGAGACGCGGCTCCTCCGCCTGGCTCGGGAGGTGACCGACGAGGTGACCTTCCTCGGCGGTCACGTCGTTCCGCCCGAGTACCGTTCCCGCAGAGGCGACTACGTAGATCTGGTGACCGGCCCGATGCTCACCGAGGCCCGCGCATACGCGCGCTGGATCGACGTCTTCTGCGAACCGCACAGCCCGTATGCGTTCACCGCGGACGAGGGGCGAACCATCCTGCTCGCCGGGCGGGACGCCGGGCTCGGGCTACGGGTCCATGGCAACCAGCTCGGCCCGGGTCCCGGTGTGCGGCTGGCCGTCGAGCTCGGCGCCGCGAGCGTGGACCACTGCACGTACCTCACCGGGCAGGACGTCGACGCGCTGGCCGCCGGGACCACCGTTGCCACGCTGCTGCCCGGGGTCGAATTCTCGACGCGCCATCCCTATCCGGACGCGCGGGCGCTCCTGGACGCCGGCGTCACCGTTGCCCTGGCCACGGACTGCAACCCGGGCACGTCCTACACGTCCTCGATGCCCTTCGTTATCGCCCTCGCGGTACGCGAGCTGCGTCTCACTCCGCAGGAGGCGCTGCGGGCCGCGACACGAGGTGCGGCAGCATCATTGGCTCGGAACGATATCGGGAGGATCGCCGTGGGAGCTCGGGGCGGGGTGACCGTTGTGGACGCACCGTCGCACCGGCATCTTGCGTATCGTGCAGGCGTGCCGCTCGCCCGACGCCTGTCGACTGTCACCTGATGGCCGTCACCCCTCACTCGATCGGCATCGTGCGATCCGGCGACCGGGAGCCCACGCCGTGGAAGAACGGCCAGGGCGCCACTCGCGAGATCGCCCGACGGCTGCTGGGGATGAGGGGGCCGCACTTCGTGTGGCGGCTCAGCGTCTCGGACATCCACGCGGACGCGGACTTCGGGGCTTTCCCCGGTGTGCAGCGGTCGACCACCCTGATCCACGGCGACGGAATGGTCCTCGACGTGGCCGGAACCGAGCACGAGCTGGTCCCGTTCGAGCCGATCGCCTTCGACGGGGCGGCGGAAGCCCACGCTCGGCTCTCGCACGGGCCGGTGAGCATCCTCAACGTCTTCACCGTGGCCAGCCGGATGCGCTCGGCGGTCCGGATCGTCGACCTCTCGGACGGGCGGCCGCTGAGCATCGCCGGGGCGACGGTGCTCGTCCTGCTCGGCGGCCACGCCTCCGTGTATGCGGCGGA
>DATLQE010000376.1:0-2270 GCA_035535335.1 Lapillicoccus sp.
TAGAAGTCGCCGCCGGTCAGCCGCATCAGCGCCCCGACGATCATCGGGTAGAGCGGGAAGAACGCCCAGGCGTTCATGTCGACGTGGCCGGTGTCGTCGAGGGGCAGCGGGTTCGGGTACCCGACGTCCGCGATCTGCTGGTACCACTGCCCGTCCCAATTGGCCATGACGACCCAGTAGCCGGGCGCCTCGCCGGTCGGGTACATGATCCGGAGGATGCCGTTGGGCGCCGGCAGTGCGATCTGCGCCTGCTGGCAGATGAGCACGACGATGACCGTGAAGATCCGGGTCGCGGCGAACACCGCCAGCGGGAACCAGAGCTCGAACCGCCGCCACCAGGGGATCCGGGGGTCCGCCGAGGTCGCCGGGCGGGATCCCGGTTCACGTTCGGACTCGAGAATCTCCTCGCGCGCGCGCGTCAGCAGACTGGTCAGAACGCACCTCGAAGTCGGGCTCGGGCGGGCGGCGGCAGGGTATGCCGGGAATGTCGCCCTCCAGCGTAGGTCAGGGCCGGAGAGACGGCCCCTCGGCGTTCATCGCGCCTTGATCACGATCCGCTCGGTAAGCGCGCACGCCACGGCGGACGAGGGCTTGCTCAGACCGGCGGGATGCCGCGCCGCCGCTCGCTGAACGCTCGGTCCCGACGCGACGCGTACCTCAGCCGATGCAGCAGCTCGGCCCGCAGCTCGTCGGCCTCGACCACTCCGTCGACGACCAGGTCCGCCGCCAGCCGCTCGAGGTCGACGTCCTCCTCGTACTCCCGGCGCTTGTCGGCCACGAAGGCGTCCCTCGCCTCGGCGCCCTGGGTTCGCTCGACCTCGGCGATCTGGTTGGCGTAGACGGCGTTCACTGCCGCCTCGGGGCCCATCACGGCGATCCGGGCGGTCGGCAGGGCGAGCGTGGCGTCGGGCATGAACCCCGGGCCGCCCATCGCATACAGGCCGGCGCCGTACGCCTTGCGGACGACGACGCAGAACTGCGGCACCGTCGCCGAGGCCACGGCGGAGACCATCTTGGAGCCGTGCCGGATGATGCCGCCGCGCTCGACCTCGGTGCCGATCATGAAGCCGGGCACGTCGGCGAGGTAGACGATCGGGATCGAGTACGCGTCGCACAGCCAGATGAAGCGTGACGCCTTGTCGGCACTGTCGGAGAAGAGGACGCCGCCCTTGACCGCGGAGTTGTTCGCGACGAACCCGACCGTCTCCCCACCCATCCGCCCGAACCCGATGACGAGCTCGGCGGCGAACAGCGGCTTGATCTCGAAGAACGAGCCGTCGTCGACCAGCCCGTCGATGACCTCGTGGACGTCGAACGGGACCGACTCCCGCTCCGGCACGACCTCGCGGGTCAGTGCGACCGCCGGCTCCTCGGGGTCGTATGCGGGGACGGCGTCGCGCCACGAGCCCGGCAGGTAGGAGAAGTAGAGCTTGGCCAGCTCGATGGCCTCGAGGTCGTCCTGCGCGAGCAGGTCGCCACAGCCCGAGACGGTGCAATGCATCCGAGCGCCGCCCATCTCCTCGAGCGAAACCCGCTCTCCGACAACCATCTCTGCCATGCGCGGGCTGCCGAGGTACATGGAGGCGTTGCCCTCCACCATGATGACGATGTCGGTGAACGAGGGGATGTATGCACCGCCCGCGGCGCTCGGCCCGAAGAGGCAGCAGATCTGGGGCACCCTGCCGGAGAGCGCGACCTGGTTGTGGAAGATGTGCCCGGCGCCGCGGCGGCCGGGGAACATCTCGACCTGGTCGGTGATCCTCGCGCCTGCGGAGTCGACGAACCAGAACACCGGAAGCTCTTCGCGCAGCGCCGACTCGGTGGCGCGGACGATCTTCTCCACGGTCCGGGCGCCCCAGGAGCCGGCCTTCACCGTGGGGTCGTTGGCGACGACGATCGCCGGGCGGCCGTCCACGGTCCCACGACCGGTCACCACGCCGTCGGCCGGCAGCCCTGCTGCGGTCGCGTTCGCATACCGGCCGTCCTCGACGAAGGAGCCCTCGTCGAAGAGGAGGCCGATGCGGTCGCGGACGTAGATCTTGTTCTGGCTGTCGAGCTTCGCCCGAGCCTTGTCGGTGATCTTGCCGGAGGCTTCGTATGCCTCGTGCAGCCGCGCGCGGACGTCACCGACCCGCGGGTCAGGCTCGTTCATGCCGGCAGGCCCAGCCCTCGGGCGATGACCATCCGCTGGACCTCGGAGGTGCCTTCCCCGATCTCGAGGATCTTGGCGTCGCGGTAGAAGCGGGCCACGGGGTACTCCTCCATGAACC
>DATLQE010000377.1:0-3478 GCA_035535335.1 Lapillicoccus sp.
TGCGCGGCGGCGACGCATACCAGCTCACCGCGGTGATCCCCTCCCTGCCGGCCGACCTGCCCTCCGCCGTCTCGGTCGAGGGTGCGCCCATCGTCGACACCCAGGCGCTGGGATTTCTCGACGCCAAGGTCGACGCGTGGAGCGGGCAGCAGTCCGACCCGTGGACCAAGCTGGTGGCAATCGCCAAGGCCATGCGGGCCGGCGCCTACACCGACGGTGGGCCGCCGGGGAACTACCAGAACGTCTTCCTCCCCGGCCATTCGCTGGCCCGGCTGCAGCGGTTCGCCCGGTCCGAGCAGCTGGCCGGCGACGACGAGCAGTACGCCGCGACGCTGGCCCTCGCCGCGAGCCGGCTCGGCATCCAGGCCCGGGTGGTCTTCGGCGCGACGCCGGAGGCGTCCGGCTCTGTCCAGACCGTCAAGGGCTCCGACGTCCACGCGTGGGTCGAGGTGCACACCGACGACGGCACGTGGGCCCCGATCCTCCCGAGTGACTTCCTGCCCGACCGCAACAAGCAGCCGGAGCAGCAGCAGCAGCGGTCCGAGGAGCAGAAGACCGGCGCCCAGGTGCCGCCGCCGGTTGCCAACAACCCGCCGTCGGTGCTCCAGGGCCCGGACCAGGCGCAGAACGCCACGCAGAACCGCAAGCCGCCGCCGAAGAACCCGCTCGACCCCAGCAACTGGCCGGACTGGCTGAAGTGGCTGGTCACCTACGTGGGGCTGCCCCTGCTTGTCCTGCTCCTCCTGTATGTCGCCGTCCGCGCGGTCAAGGCGCGGCGCCGGGTCCGCCGCCGCACCCGCGGTCCCGCCGAGGCGCGCATCGCCGGCGGCTGGACCGAGGTCGTCGACACCGCCGCCGACCTCGCACTCGTGCTGCCCGTCAACGGGACCCGCCGCGAGCAGGCGGCGACCCTCGACGGACGGGTCGGCGACGCATACGACTTCCGTCCGTTGGCGGTTCGCGCGGATGCTCACGTCTTCGCGCCAGCGGCGCCGTCGCTCGACGAGGCACGCGCCTACTGGGTGGACGTCAAGGCGGCCCGGAAGGTGCTGCGTCGTCAGGTGCCGTGGTGGCGGCGCCTGCTCGCGGACGTCTCGCCCAGCTCGGCCCGGCGTCCAGGCGGTCGCGGGCCGGTGCGCCGTCGATCCGCGCTCAGCCCTGGCCGGGAACCTGTGACGATCTCGTAGAAAATCAGTTGCGGTCGGGTGTATCTATCGATGACGTCGGTGCATCTTTGGGGTGCGATTCAGACTTCGCGCGGGAAGGCCATCGATGAGCCAGCTCGACCGGCAAACCGAACTTTCGACGTTGCTGGCGGCTGCCTCCGAGGGCGACCACCAAGCCTGGAACGTCATCACCGACAGGTTCACGAACCTGCTCTGGTCCGTGGCCCGGTCGTATCGGCTGGGACACGACGATGCTGCGGACGCGGTCCAGAACACCTGGCTGCGGCTGCTCGAGAACCTGACCAAAATCGACAACCCGGAGGCATTACCCGGATGGCTGGCGACGACCGCACGCCGGGAGGCGTTGGGGGTCCTGCGCCGCAGGGGCCGCGACGTCCTCACGAGGAACGAGGACACCGGCACCGACGCCGTGGATCCCGAGGCAGCCGAGCTGGACTCCGCGCTGCTCGACAGCGAACGCGATGCCCAGCTGTGGGCCTGCTACGCGCAGCTGCCGGACCGCTGCCAGCAGCTCCTGCGTGTGCTGATGGCGTGCGACCGGCCGGTCTACGCGGAGGTGGCGGAGGCGTTCGACATGCCGATCGGCTCCATCGGTCCGACGCGGATGCGATGCCTGGAGCGCCTCAGGCGTTTGATGGACGAGTCCGGGTACACCTTCGACGGACAGTCGGATCGACCCAGAGACCGACACAGAGAGGCACGCACCTGATGAGCGACCGACCGCGCGGCTCGTTCGGCTTGGACGACGCCGACCTGGAGCTCCTCGACCGGCTCAGCACGATCGCCAGTGCCGTCGATCCCGTGCCGGACCACGTTCGTGAGATGAGTCGGGCCCTGTTCGCCTTCCGCAACGTCGACGCGGAGCTCATGGAAGTCGTGGAGCTCGACGGCGACCGGCTCCAGGCGGTTCGGGGCAGCGCGCCGACGAGCCGGATGCACTTCTTCGAGTTCGGTGAGCTCTCGTTGGACGTAGAACTGACGATGACAGGGGGATTCTGTGAAGTGGTCGGCGTGGTCGCCGATCCCGGCGGCTCTGTGGGGACGTCCGTGACCCTTGACACGGTGTCCGCCTCGTTCACGACGATGCCGGACGAGGACGGCCGGTTCGCGGTACGCAACGTGCCGACCGGGATGGTTCGGATCTCCTTGGACCGCGGCTCTCGGCCCAAGGTAACGACGCCCTGGTTCGACGCCGGCTAAGCGCCCCAGGCCGTGAAGGCCGCCGCGGTCGCCCTGGAAAGTGGGTCGTCTGCCGTCTGACGTGCGGCTAGCCAACCCTCGGCGAGTGACCCCCCGCGGCCGACCACGTCATGAACGGTCCGCATCACGCCGACGGTCGCTCGGTCGTTAACGGGAACGACACTGGCCAGGACTGTCGCCGTTCCCATGGCCAACAAACTCGACACCAATCCCAGCGCCTCGTGCGCGCCGATCGGCGCGGAATTGCCCGAGTCGCACGCCGAGAGCACGATCTCCGCGGGCGGTCGCTCCAGCCGGTCGAGGTCGTGGACGGTGAGTGGGCCATCCGCCAGCTTGAGTGACGAGAATAGCGGCGCGTCGGCGCGGAAGGTGCCATGCGCGGCGATGTGCGCGAGCCGAGCGCCGTCGAGGAGCGCAAGCGCGTTCGCGACGGTGGCGTCGTTGCCAGAGATCGAGCGCGCGTCGTCGTGCAGCGGCGACAGGTCAGTTACCTCAGACTCGCCGGTGCTGAGGTCAGGGCCCGTGACGAGGGCGATGTGGCCGTCTTGACGCGCGCGGTGTCTCGCCGACGCCCATAGCGTCGCCGATGGGCTGATCGTGAGGGTGGTGTCGGCGAACGTCGGCAGCAGGCCCCACGGCGCGGTGAGCAGGTCGGCGGTCGGGACGACGACGACGTTGGGTCGTGACCATGCCGATGAGGGTTCACCGAGAAGGGCGCGCTGCAGGCGCATCCCGACGGCCGGGATGTCTGCGACGCGCCCGAACGCCGTCCGGCGCAGCGCGAACCGGGCGAACCGCTCCTCCTGCAATGCATCGGCGAGCCGTCCCAACGGCCGACGCGAGACCCGCCCGTCCGCAACGGTGATCGCCGACAAGGAGCCGTCCAGCGTGACGAGCACGAGAAGGACAGTGTCTCCCAGGGCGTCGAGGATGCGCTTGGCGTCGAAGGAAGGCGCACGGGCGCCATCGGCACGCTGGGTTCGTTGCGACCGACGCACTTCCGCTTCCAGTCGGTCGCGCTCGCGCCGGAGCGCCTCTCGCGCGGAGCCTTCAGCAGCGTCGAGCCGGCGCGCTACGTCACGCAGCGCGGC
>DATLQE010000378.1:0-2958 GCA_035535335.1 Lapillicoccus sp.
GCGGGCCGCCCTCGACTTCCTCGACGCGGAGGACTGGCCGATGACGACGGCCACCCGAGACGTGACGGCGCAGTGGATCACCACTGACCAGTTCACCTGGGCGGTGAACGCTCTGCTGGACGGCGTCACCGCATCTTCCTGACGGTTCTGGTCCGGATCGTGAAACCCAGATGCAAGTACTTGGACGTCCACGTAATCTCGGAGCATGACGCGGCGGCTCGTACTCATTGCCCGCCGCGGCGAGTTCCTCTAGTCAGCCCACTCGCCGCGGAGATCCCGCGCGAACTGCTGACCCGCTCACCGAATCCAGCGTGAGCCGGAACCGCCCATCTCAACGACTTTCGACGTATCACGAGGACGTGACCATCATGAGCGAAGAGGCTGAGAAGGCCCGCCAGGCGCTGCAGGAGTCGATGGACCTGCGCGACCAGGGCCACTCCGACGACTGACCCCGAGGGGTTAGACCCTTCCCACGGCCCGCCCGAGCTGGGCGGGCCGTTCGTCATCCGAGATGGCGATCTCGAAGCGCGCACCCATGCCTAGGCTCCGGACCAGGCTGACGTCTGCGACGCATGCCCCGAACCAGTGGAGGACCCGGTGACCGACACCCTCAACCTCGCCGTCGTCGGCGGTGATGGGATCGGCCCCGAGGTCGTGGCCGAGGGTCTCAAGGTCCTCGAGGCCGCCACCGCGGGCAGCGGTCTCAAGGTGTCGACGACCGAGTACGACCTCGGTGCCCGCCGGTGGCACGCCACCGGTGAGACCCTGCCGAGCAGCGTGCTCGAGGAGCTCAAGCAGCAGGACGCAATCCTGCTCGGCGCGATCGGCGACCCGAGCGTGCCGAGTGGCGTCCTCGAGCGCGGCGTCCTCCTTCCCATCCGGTTCGCGCTCGAGCACTACGTCAACCTCCGGCCGGCCAAGCTCCTCCCCGGCGTGCGCAGCCCCCTGGACGTCGCCCGCGTCGCGCCCGACGGCATCGACTTCGTCGTCGTGCGTGAAGGCACCGAGGGTCCCTACGTCGGCAACGGCGGTTCGCTGCGGACCGGGACCCCTCACGAGATCGCCACCGAGGTCAGCGTCAACACCCGGTTCGGTGTCGAGCGGGTCGTTCGCGACGCCTTCGCCCGGGCGCAGGCGCGACCGCGCAAGCACCTCACGCTCGTCCACAAGCACAACGTCCTCACGTATGCGGGTCATCTCTGGCGCCGTACCGTCGAGGAGGTCGGGACGGAGTTCCCCGACGTCGAGACCGCCTACCAGCACGTCGACGCCGCGACGATCTTTCTCACGACCGACCCTGGCCGGTTCGACGTGATCGTCACGGACAACCTCTTCGGCGACATCGTCACCGACATCGCCGGCGCGATCGTCGGCGGCATCGGTCTGGCCGCCAGTGGGAACATCAACCCCGAGCGGGCCTACCCGAGCATGTTCGAGCCGGTCCACGGCTCCGCGCCCGACATCGCCGGGCAGGCCAAGGCCGATCCGACCGCGACGATCCTTTCCGTCGCCCTGCTGCTCGAGCACCTCGGCCGAGTAGAGCAGGCTCGGGCCGTCGAGGCCGCGGTCGCCGCCGACCTCGCCGAGCGCGGTGACGGCACCCGGTCGACCACGTCCGTGGGAGACGCGATCGCAGCCCGGCTGGCCTGAGCCGGCTCGCACCCCGGGCGGCCCGCAGCTCGCACCGACGTTCCTGACCGGCCCCCGGCGCCGTCGCGCCGCCCGGTAGTCTCAGCATACGGACACCCGAAAGGCCCCTCGATGACGACTCAGACCCCGCCCCGGCCGACGAGCCCGTCGGCGCACGCCCAGTACCACCGCCGCCTCGACTTCGCCGTCTCCGAACGAGACGACCGGCTCGCCGAGATCGAGCGGGAGAAGGTCCTGCGCGACCCCGGGTTCGGCAAGACGTTCACCGACCACATGGTCAAGGCGATCTGGACACTGGGCGAGGGCTGGCACGACGCCGAGGTCACCGCATACGGACCGCTGCAGATCGACCCCGCCACCGCGGTCCTGCACTATGCGCAGGAGATCTTCGAGGGCATGAAGGCCTACCGCCACGAAGACGGTTCCGTCTGGACGTTCCGCCCGGAGGCCAACGCAGCGCGGTTCAACCGCAGCGCCCGGCGGCTGGCCCTGCCCGATCTGCCGGAGCACGACTTCGTCGAGTCCCTGCGGGCGTTGGTGTCGACCGACATCGAGTGGGTGCCCGACCCGGGACCGTCCGGGGAGAAGAGCCTCTACCTGCGGCCGTTCATGTTCGCGTCGGAGGTCTTCCTCGGAGTCCGCCCCGCCGCGGAGGTCACCTACTGCGTCATCGCGTCGCCGGCCGCGGCGTACTTTCCGGGCGGCGTCAAGCCCGTGTCGCTCTGGATCTCCACGGACTTCGCGCGGGCCGGCGCGGGCGGCACTGGGGCGGCCAAGTGCGGGGGCAACTACGCCTCCAGCCTGGCCGGGCAGATGGAGGGCGCCGAGAACGGCTGCGACCAGGCGGTGTTCCTCGACTCCTCGACGCAGACGAACATCGAGGAGCTCGGTGGGATGAACCTGTTCCTCGTCTACCGCGACGGTCGCATCGTCACCCCGGAGCTGTCCGGGACGATCCTCGAGGGCGTCACCCGCTCGTCGATCCTCGAGCTGGCCAAGGAGATGGGGCTGAAGCCGGAGGAGCGCAGGATCCCCATCCAGGAGTGGAAGGACGCCGCCACGTCCGGTGAGCTGGCCGAGGTGCTCGCGTGCGGGACTGCAGCGGTCATCACACCGGTCGGCGAGCTGAAGTGGGAGGGCGGCAGCGTCGACCACCGCCGCGCCGGTCACGAGGACCGCGTCGCCCTCGGGCTGCGCCGGCGGCTCCTCGACATCCAGTACGGCCGGGTCGAGGACACCCGCGGCTGGCTGACCCGGCTCGCCTGAGGCGGTCGGCTGCTCCGGTATGCGTGACGCGGCCGCGGCGCT
>DATLQE010000379.1:0-2759 GCA_035535335.1 Lapillicoccus sp.
GTCCGGCTCAACGTGGAGACGTGGCTTGGTCCGGAGGCGGACGACGGCGCCCGCGACCTGCTCACCCGGATGCAGCGGCGGGCCTTCGACGTCCAGCTGGCCGCCGACGAGTGGCCCGACCCTCCGACGCCCGTCCGTGACGAAGTCGACCTGAGCCGCCTCGCGGTCCCGACCACCGTCTTCCTCGGTGCGCACGACGTCGACTGGCTGCAGCACGCGGCGCGACAGGTGGCCGCCGGAGTGCCCGGGGCTACCCTCGACGAGCTGGACTGGGCCGGCCACCTCCCAGCCCTCGAGCGGCCGGAGCAGACCGCCGGCCTGGTCCTCGACGCCCTCAGTGACCACGCTGCGATCACATAGCGTCCACGCATACCGAACCGACCGAACTGTGGGTGGCCACGACATGAGCGGCTCCGGCCGGGCTGCTTAGTCTCCCGGTCATGCCACCGTCGCCCGGGCCACTCGTCGTCCCCGTCGACCTGTCCGGACGCCGGGCACTCGTCACCGGCGCGGCCAGCGGCATCGGGGCGGCCATCGCGGAACGGCTGGTCGTGGCCGGCGCCGTCGTTCTGGCCGTCGACCGGGACGAGCCCGGTCTGAAGGATCTCGCCGACCGGCTCGGTGACACCGCCGTCACGCCGCTGGCGGCTGACCTTGCCGACCTCGACGCCATCGCCGACCTGCCGATCGACGTCGACATCCTCGTCAACAACGCCGGCATCCAGCACGTGGCGCCGATCGAGCAGTTCCCGCCGGAGACCTTCGAGCTGATCCTCCACCTCATGCTGCACGCACCGTTCCGGCTCGTCCGCCAGTGCCTTCCGCACATGTATGCGTCGGGCTGGGGCCGCGTCGTCAACATCTCGAGCGCCCACGGGCTGCGCGCGAGCGCCTACAAGAGCGCCTACGTCACCGCGAAGCACGGCCTCGAGGGACTCTCGAAGGTCATCGCGCTGGAAGGCGCTCCCCACGGCGTCACCAGCAATTGCGTCAGCCCCGGGTACGTGCGGACCGCGCTCGTCGAGAAGCAGATCGCCGACCAGGCCGCGACACACGGCATCCCGGAGGACGAGGTCGTCGAGAAGGTCCTCCTCGAGCACATGGCGGTCAAGCGGCTCGTCGAACCGGACGAGGTCGCCGAGCTGGCGGTCTTCCTCTGTGGTCCGGCGTCGGCCTCGATCACCGGTGCATCCCTCACCCTGGACGGCGGATGGACGGCGCACTGAGCAGGCCCCATGGACGTGGTGCGCGCCCACACGGCAGCGCCGCCTAGACTCCGCCACCATGGCGTCCCGCCCCACCTCCGAGAGCGCGGCTCTCCGGCTGCTGCGGCTCTTGGCCAACAACGGCACGGTCGCGGAGATCACTGGGCTCGACGCGCCGGAGACCGAGCGGGACCTCGCCCTGCGCATCCGCGAGGACTTCGACCGCCGACGACGGCGTGAGGCCGAGCTCTCCGCCCTCGTCGAAACCGCCCGCGACCTGGCCTCGCTCAGCGACCCCAACGGCGTCCTCGACGCCATCGTCCGGCGCGCCCGGGCGTTGCTCGGGACCGACCTGGCCTACCTCACCCTCTTCGATCCGGACCGCGGCGACACCTACATGCGGGCGACGGACGGCTCGATCTCGGCGGAGTTCCAGAGCGTCCGGCTCGGACTCGGCGACGGACTCGGCGGCCTCGCCGCCAAGACCCGCAAGGCGTACTGGACGGCGGACTACTTCGCCGACCATCGCTTCCAGCACACCGGTGCCATCGACCACGCCGTCGCGGACGAGGGCATCGTGGCCATCTGCGGAACGCCTCTCATTGCCGTCGACGACTTCGTCGGTGTCCTCTTCGCCGCCAACCGATCCCCGCGGCCGTTCAGCCACGACGAGGTCGCGCTCCTCGGCTCGCTGGCGACCCTGGCCGCCGTCTCGATCGTCCAGGTCCGGGCGCTGGCCGAAACCGAACTGGCGCTCGCGGCCCTTTCGGAGGCCCACGACACGGTCCGTCGCCACACCGCCGGCGTTGAGCGCGCGGCCGCCGCGCACGACCGTTTCGCCGACCTCGTCCTCGGTGGTGGTGGCGCCGATGACATCACCAAGGCGCTGGTCGACCTGCTCGGTGGCTGGGCGGTCGTCCTCGACGACGAGGGGGTGCGGCGCAGCGAGGCCGGCGACGCCCCGGCTGGGCCCCGCGACCCGAGCGACCGCGACCCGCTCGCCGACCTTCCGCCGGCGCCCTCGGCATTCGGCTCCGGACGGCTCACGCAGCACGGCGACCGGTATGCGGTCGGTATCGCCGCCGCGCACGAGCCACTCGGCCTGCTGGTTCTCGGCGGGCTGGAGCTCGCGGCGGACGATGCTGACCAGCGCACCGTCGAACGAGCGGCGATGGTCACGGCGCTGGTGATGCTGTTCGCCCGACAGACGGCCGACGCCCAGCAGCAGATGCGCACCGATCTCGTCGCCGACCTCGTGGCCGGTCGCGGTGACCCGGCGGAGCTCGCCACGGCCGCCCGCGCCTACGGACTGGACCCGAACCGGCCGTTCTGCCTGCTGGCCGTCGTCGGTGACGACCCCGCTGGGCGGCGCGCGCTGGTCATGTCGACGCACGCGGCCGTCGGCGCCCGCGGCATCGTCGGCGAGCACGACGGCGTTGTCGTCGCCCTGGTGTCCGAAACCGGCGCGGGGGCCCTCGCGTCGTCGGTCTCGGCCCGGCTCGGCCGCAGCGGCCGCGCCACCGTTGCGGGCGTCGGTCCCCTCGAGGGGGTGGC